>NZ_JARGYT010000023.1:0-17065 GCF_034470605.1 Candidatus Cyrtobacter comes | reverse complement strand
TTCGCTAAACTCAAAGAAAATCGACGCTTAGCATTACGATTTGAGAAATCCGATCTCTCTTTCCTTGCCTTTATAGCTTTAGCATCTATTAAATACAACCTTTGTTAACAGTGCCTAACAATTTGATAATTTTTATATTTTTTTACTACCATACTCTTTGTTTTGCGTTTCCCTCTGCATTACCGTCATCACCACCCATTACAAGTTCATCAGCGGAGCCGAATTCTATTATTTTATTTTCCATTTGTATTAAAATATTTAAAATTTAACTTCTCCGTCCACCGTATTGTTC
Organism: Candidatus Cyrtobacter comes; assembly: GCF_034470605.1. Taxonomy (NCBI): domain Bacteria; kingdom Pseudomonadati; phylum Pseudomonadota; class Alphaproteobacteria; order Rickettsiales; family Candidatus Midichloriaceae; genus Candidatus Cyrtobacter; species Candidatus Cyrtobacter comes. The sequence continues at coordinate 16,773 of NZ_JARGYT010000023.1, read as the reverse complement.
ATTAGTACCTTCTCCTCCCCCCATTACAAGCGCATCAGCATTGCCGAGTTCTATTATTTTGGTTTTGTTTTTCATATTGTAATTATCTTTAATAATTGCGTATCTGAATATATTGATTTTCAGCCTTACCATCACCACTCCCCATCACGAGTTCATCAGCGGAGCCAAGCTCTGTTATCATCATTTTAATCATAATTTTAACTATTAATTACAAGTTCATCAGCGGAGCCGAGTTCTATTATTTTGGTTTTGTTTTTCATATCTTCTTTTTACCTCTTGCAATTAGCATTTCTTCTTGAGGTTCGGAAAGTTTTCTGATCCGTTACCGTTTCCCCCCATTACAAGTTCATCAGCGGAGCCGAGTTCTATTATTTTGGTTTTGTTATTCATTATTTTAAATAAATTTAGTTAAATTTAGGATGGTCATTTATAACTTTATGAAGAGAATAAGTTGTCTCTCCATAATTCTCATCACTACCTATATTAAGCGCATCAGTAGAGACAAAGTAGTTCTATTATTTATTATCATGACGGCTAGCGTCGAATCTTTCCTTACGATTGGCACCATTTCCCATTACAAGTTCATCAGCGGAGCCGAGTTCTATTATTTTAGTTTTGTTTTTCATATAATACTGAATAATAAATAATTTTATATAAATAGCGATCTATTTTGAGACTGTCGTCTCATGGTTACCGTCTTGCTGCTCGGTTCTGGTAGCACCATTTCCCATTACAAGTTCATCAGCGTTGCCGAGATCTATTATTTTGGTTTTGTTTTTCATATTTATTATAGCGAATCAATTATATTATACATTTATTAGGACGCTCTTTGTTGCTTTCACTAGTCCTTCCCTGCCCCCCATCACGAGTTCATCAGCGGAGCCAAGCTCTGTTATCATCATGTTAATCATAATTTTAACTATTATATAATTTAGTTGGTTGAAGAGACATTCCTTTGTAGATTTAAGGCTAATATTTCCCTCTTCTTTTCTGCCGCCGTTCCCCATTACAAGTTTATCAGCGGAGCCGAGTTCTATTATTTTATGTTGATTTTGTACCATAATCTATAATTCACATATTTGGTTTGGAGATATTATAAGAAATATTGTTTCTTTTTGAAGCCACGTTCAGAAGCTGTTACTCTAGCGAGGATGAGAAAGGGCGCCTGCAACCAATTCGCAACCACCAGGCATAGAACCCATCACAAGTTCATCAGCGGAGCCAAGCTCTATTATTTTATTTTCCATTTGTATTAAAATATTCAAAATTTAAGTTACGTGCGTTCGTATATATATTAATATTACTATTTTTCAAGCAATTAATTTAGTCTATAATGAATAAGTAAGCATTCTAAGTAAATACTGATGCAAAATGATCTAAATATTCTGGCTCTATCTGAAGAGTAGGGGCATTACTTTATGAATGGACTGAGGGAGGCTCGATATCTTATAGCTCTTTATAATTTATTTTGATATAATCAGGGCTGGTATTTGGGCTTTGTAATATATGTACTGTTGTTTATGTTGAGTGTTATTTCATTATATGCATTCATTATATAATAACTTACCTAAAATTAGGGGGCGGTATAGATTAAATGCTGATCTTTCAAAGCTCTGTTGGTTAGGGGTTGGTGGTAGGGCGGCTGTCTTATTCGTGCCGTTGGATCTTGAAGATTTGGTATATTTCTTATCTAATAAGAGTAGTGATTTGCCAATTTTTATGCTTGGAGCTGGGTCTAATATTTTAATCAGGCATTCTGGATTTGATGGTGTTGTTATTAGATTAGGTAGGGCATTTAATTATGTTCATCATAATTCAGAAACATTAGTTGCTGGTGGCGCAACATTAGATACGAGTGTTGCTGAATATGCTATGGATAATTCCATTGCAGGTCTTGAATTTTTAAGTGGAATACCAGGTACTATTGGTGGTGCGCTTACTATGAATGCTGGTGCTTATGGCAGAGAGGTTAAGGATGTGTTGGTATCTACAAAGGTGGTTGATATTCATGGTAATATTAAGGAGTTATCCGTAGATCAAATGGGCTATAAATATAGAGAATCTGAGGTAATTAATCATATATTCATTGAAGCAGCCTTTAGTTATTCTATTGGGGATAAGAGCAGAATACAGGATGAGATGCTTAGTATTAGGCACAAAAGGGAGTCTACGCAGCCTATAAGGGCTAGAACTGCGGGCTCTACGTTTAAAAACCCTGATGCTGATATGAAGGCTTGGCAACTAATAGATCAGGCTGGTTGTAGAGGTTTTAGAGTTGGTGGTGCGGTGATGTCTGAAAAGCACTGTAATTTTATTAATTTAGAGTCCGAAGCCACGGCTTTGGATGTAGAGAAATTGGTTTTTGAGGTTCAGATGAGGGTTTTTGAGAAAAGTGGGGTACTTTTAGAGCCAGAGATAAAAATTTTAGGTCAGGATGTTATTTAAATTATATCAAGAGCATGATTTGCAAAAAGTTGCAAGATATGTGGTTGAATTATCTAAAAGTGATACAATAATCTTCTTATACGGAGATCTTGGTTCTGGAAAAACATCATTTGTAAAGTATTTTATGTGGGAGCTTGGTATGAAGTGTGCTGTAACAAGCCCAACATTTAATATAATGAATATCTATACGGCGGCATATTTTGATGTTTATCATTTTGATTTTTATAGAATCGAAGATAGAAATGAGCTCGTTAATATAGGGCTAGAGGATGCAATGAATTCAGGATTGGTTATAATAGAATGGCCACAAATTGTTCAGGAGTTTATTCATAGTTCTATAATAATAGAAATAAAGATATTGAACGAAAACCTAAGAGAGATTAGTGTTATCCATAATTATTAGGATTATTAAAGTGTTGTGGGTACAACATACGATATAGTAAGGGGTATATCAGTTTTAAAAGAAGCAAGGGCTCCGTATGCTTCCGGTGTATATAAGATGCTATCTGCTGAAGGTGAGGTTATTTATGTAGGTAAGGCCAAGGTGCTGCAAAAGCGAATAACACAGTATATTAATACGGAAAAAATGCCAAATAGGTTAAAGATAATGGTTTCTTTAATAAGGCATATTGAGTTTTTTGTTACAAATTCAGAAATTGATGCCTTAATTCTTGAGGCAAAATTAATTCGGGATATTAAGCCGAAATACAATGTATTACTAAAAGATGATAAATCATTTCCCTATATAGCAATTGATACTTCTCATCCTTTTCCGCGAATTTTAAAATATAGGGGTGGGAGGCAAAAGAATCTAGAGCTTTTTGGTCCATTTATAAGCTCGTTTCATTTAGAAGAAGTTGTTGTATTATTGCAAAAGCTTTTTTTGCTTAGAACTTGTAGTGATTCTTATTTTAAAAATAGAACTAGGCCATGTATGTTATATCAAATAAAGAAGTGTTCAGGGCCATGTGTAGGGAACGTTGATTTAAATAGGTATAACGATTCAGTCAAAGCTGCAATGAATGTACTTACTGGTAGCACCAAATCTATTCAGGCTGAGTTGTTAAAAAAAATGGAAAAGGCCTCTTTAGATCTTGAATTTGAGCGTGCCGCTGTATTGCGTGATGAGGTAGCGGCATTGAGAAAAATATCTGATAGGATAAGTGTTAAGGGAGGTGATTGTCATATTTTTGCCCTGTATCAGGGAGAGGGTAGGGGTTGTCTTCAATTTACAGAAATTATCTCTTCTAGGATACATGATTGCCATAATATGTATTTCGAAAATTCAATAGAGTATTCCGAGTTATCTAGTATTATTATCAATTTTTATAAATCAAATATTAAAAAAATAGATAATATTTTCATAAGTAGTTATTTTGAGGCGGATATTGAAAAAGAGTTTGATGTTTTAGCTACTGTATTAAAGGGTGTTTTAGGTAAAAATTGTAAAATAAGGCCTTTGAGTGAAATTCAGGATGGGGATTTAATAGAGCTAGTAAAAAATAATGTTAAAAATTCATTAGCGCTTAAAAAGGGGGCTGCGAATGAGTTAGAAAATATAGAAAAGCTTAGAAGGTTATTGCAAATACCAGGCGAGGTTAGAAGAATAGAAATATATGATAATAGCCATATATTTGGCTCTAGTGCTGTGGGTTGTATGGTTGTTGCATCGCAAAATGGTTTTGAAAAAGCAGAGTATAGGGTGTTTAAGATAGGCTCTACAGATTCTGGAGATGATATTAAAATGATGAAAGAGGTTATAAAAAGGAGATTTAATAAAGATTGGGCATTACCACAGCTCATTATAATTGATGGTGGTATAACCCAGCTAAATGCAGCTTATGCTATATTACAAGAGATTGGTATTCAAACAAGCATAATAGGTATAGCAAAGGGCAAAAAGAGAAATGCAGGTGAGGAAAAAATAGTTTTAATTGATGGCTCTGAAATAAAATTATCAAAAAGAGATTCGTTATTATTTTATTTACAGAGGCTTAGAGATGAGGCGCATAGATTTGCCATAACTACGCACAGAAAAATTAGAGATAAAAAATTCATCTCCTCAGAATTTGAAGAAATAGAGTTTATAGGGGAAAAAAGAAAGAAGATACTCCAAAGCCTTTATGGCTCTCCTAAGAGGATGTTGGGTATGAGCTTGAATGAATTAGAAAATATACCAAGTTTTGGTAAAGGGTTCGCAAAAAAATTATACGTTTATTTACAGCAAAAAAAAGATATATAAGATCTCCTAGTTAAGCTTTCTAGATTCTATTTATTTTAGATGCTACCTTCTGATCGTATACCGAATGCTTTGACAGTTCTAAGGATAGTCCTTATTCCTGTTTTGATAATTTCTTTTTATATAGATGGTGTTGTTGCGAGGTATATCTCTGTTGGTATATTTGTTGGAGCAAGCCTAACAGACTATATAGATGGTGTTTTAGCTAGAATGTGGAAGGCTGAGACCAGGTTTGGTCGGATTTTAGATCCTGTGGCAGATAAGATGCTTATAGCCTCAACTCTTTTGATGCTTGTACATAAAGATATAGCCCCAGTTGTACCTACTGTTGCAATTTTATGCAGAGAGATATTTGTTTCGGGCTTGAGGGAAAATTTAGCAGAATTCAAGATAAGTATTCCGGTGAGTAGGATGGCTAAGTTAAAAACTTTTGTTCAGATGTCTTCTATAATAATCCTTCTGTTAGGTGAAAATGTAGTAAATGCTGCTTATATATTAATAATTGGAAAGATTGGTATATGGATAGCTGCTTGCCTTACCATTATTACTGGCTATGCTTACTTAAGAGAAGGGTTTAAATATATTAGCTGATTTTTTAGATGTGCGGAATAATAGCTATAGCAGGTCAATATGCAGTTTTGAACGATGTTATAGCCTCTTTGGAGAAGCTTGAATATAGGGGGTACGATTCCGCTGGTATAGCGGCGTTTGATGGAAGGGGGATCTATGAGTGTAAATCATTGGGTCGGATAGAGAAGTTAAAGAAAAAGCTTCAAAATAAGCGGTTAAATTCTAGAACCATAATAGGGCATACAAGGTGGGCGACGCACGGCAAGGTCTCTATAGAAAATACACATCCTATTGTTAGAGCTAATATAGCTGTTGTGCATAATGGAACGATAGACAACCACTTTGAGATTAAAAAGTGGCTTTTAGATAGAGGGGTTGAGTTTTCTGGAGAGACAGATACAGAAGTTTTAGCTGCATTGATAGAATATGAGTTACAGAGTGAAGAGGGTTTATTAAGGGCGATAACCGTAGCAATAAAGAGGCTGCAGGGTAATTTTGCCTTTGCGCTTATTTCTGCACAGGAGCCTGATAAAATAGTGGTTGCTAAGAGCAATATGAACCTTGTGTTAGGGAAGGGGGGTGATTTTATGGCCGTTTCTTCAGATAGTAGTGCGCTTCCATCTGGAGTAGCTGGTATTGCTTATCTAGAGAATGAGAGTATTGCAGTTATTAGCTCCAAAGGGTTTGAAATATTTGATTTTGAAGGTAAGGTGATATCTATTGATTTAAAACAAGTAGATGATGGTGATGATGCCTTAAGATTAGGTGTTGAGGATAATATGCGAAGAGAAATAGAATCTCAGCCAGGAGTTGTCCGCGATATTATAAACTATTATATAGATAAAGAGCTAATCAAAGGTTTAGATTTTAATATATTAGATGAAATTTTTATAATTGCCTGTGGTAGTTCTTACTTTGCGGCGTTAACTGGAAAATATTGGATAGAGGAGATTGCGGGTATAAAAGTTACTGTCACCATATCATCTGAATTTAATGTAAGGCCACCAATACAAATTACAAACAATTCTGTTTATATTTTTATTTCACAATCTGGTGAGACTGCTGATACATTTTCTGCACTTAGGTATGTTAAGCAAAATAGACCTAATGCAAGAACGGTAGGGATAGTAAATAACATGCATAGCTCAATTTCCAGAAATGTTGAAAATCTTATACAAATGATGGCTGGTCGTGAAGTGGCTGTGGCTGCAACAAAGACTTTTTATTCGCAGATTACTATACTATTTCTTCTTGCGCTTAGTGCTGGTCTTGCTAGAAAATCTATAACTAGGGAGATTTATAATGATTATGTAAAGGCGATTTGTGCTGTTCCGTATTCTATGGAGTGTGTTATTGCCATGCGGGATCAAATAAATTCTATAGTTATGAAGGGTTTTTTGAAACAAAAAAGCATCCTATATTTTGGTAAGGGAATTTTATATCCTATTGTTATGGAAGGGGCGCTAAAAATAAAAGAGATAGCGTATATTCCTGCAGAGGGTATTCCATCTGGTGAATTGAAGCATGGAACTATAGCTTTGATAGATGATGATGTGATGGCGGTATCGCTTGTAAATAATGGAAAATTGTTCAAAAAAACTATAACCTCGCTTGAGGAAGTGCTAGCAAGATCTTCTAATGTTATGCTTATAACTGATAGCTTGGATTATAAAAACGATTCATGTAATTGGGTTGTCAGGTTGCCTAGTGTAGGTAACGAGCTATTAGCGCCCTTTACCTTTACTTTGGCAATGCAGCTCATTGCATATAATGCGGCCACAGCTAAGGGTTGTGATATAGATAGACCAAGGAATTTAGCTAAATCAGTTACGGTTGAATAAAGTGTGCCTAAATTTAAACCTGGTTTCTGGGTTTGCTGATGATTCGAGGAAGGTAGGTCCTGGATTTGTCTTTTTTGTTATAAATGGAAAAGTTATTAATGGAGTTGAATTTATAGATGAAGCTATACGTAATGGTGCAAGTGATATAGTTCTAGAGGAGGGTTTAGAGATTATAACAAAAGATGGTATAAATTATCATTTTGTTAAGGATGTCAGGAAGGAGTTGGCAATTTTTGCTTCGGTATTTTATAAAAGGAAGCCAAAAAACATAGTAGCGGTGACAGGTACAAATGGCAAAACGTCTACTGTAGATTTTTTTAGGCAAATTTGTATCTTGACAATGGGGGGCGGTGCTTCAATTGGTACGTTAGGGTTGAAATCCAGCGCTTATAATAAGAAAACACCGCTAACAACTCCGCCTTCAATTATCCTTAATCAAGAGCTTAATAAATTAGCTGAATCTGGCATAGAGTATGTGGCGCTTGAGGCATCTAGTCATGGGCTTGATCAAAAGAGGTTGGATGGGTTAGAGATAAGAGTTGGTGCTTTTACTAATTTTAGTTTAGATCATTTAGATTATCATTTATCATCAAGTGCATATCTTAGGGCTAAATTGAGGCTTTTTAATGAGCTTATAAATGAGACTGCTGTTATGTATGATTCTTTTGATGTGGTTGATGAGGTTATTAATGTATGCAAGGGGCGTGGTCTTCGTGTGATTCAATATGGCAAATCTAGAGGGTCTGATCTTTTTTTGGAATATGATAATTCTAATTGTTATATAACGATTTTTAATGACAAATTTCCATTTGATATAGATTTATCAGGAGATTTTCAAAAGATTAACTTAATGTGTGCAATTGCAATGGCTATTGCATGTGGGATAGATAAAAGCGATATACTGAATGTAATATCTAAAATCAAAAATGTTGATGGTAGATTCGAAAAAATTGCTACTATAAATGGTGCGGATTTTTTTGTGGATTTTGCTCATACCCCTGATGCGGTTTATACCATTCTTTCCGAGGCAAAAAAATTCTGTAATGGAAGAATAATCTCTGTAATTGGTTGTGGTGGGGATAGGGATAAAAGTAAAAGGTTAATTATGGGTAATGTATCGGCAAAATATTCAGACTTGGTAATAGTTACAGATGATAACCCAAGAAATGAGAATCCTTCCTCTATAAGGAAAGAAATAATAAGTGGAATAATTAATAGAGATTATGTAGAGATTGCGGATCGTAAGTTAGCTATTAAAGCTGCTGCCGAAATTGCAGAAGAGGGAGATGTAGTGTTTATCCTTGGTAAGGGGCATGAATGTGGGCAGATTATAAAGGGTATAGAATATGAGCATAATGATAAAGAGGAGATACTGAAAATCTTAAATTCTTAAAATACTAAGAATTACTAAGAATTACGATATTCTAATGATATACAAGGATCTTTATTCTAGTCTTGAGTTTAGCTATTAACTGGTATTTAGGTATATCATCTACCATGTTTTTAATTTATCATGTTATTTGGGTCGAGCGATAAAGATTTATAATTTTATCGTTTTTATATTTCAATATCTATGAAATGAAGCTTTTCATTGAGAATGGAAGTTTTATTTCTTGATTTATACGCTTATTAACAATAATTTGTACCTCTGTAGAGTTTTCCATTTTGATTAGTCTTTGACTAATGTTTTTTATAATAAAAAGGCTAAGTTTAGCCGCTTTGTCATTAATAATTGGTGTTAATGCATATTGTGCCGCGCCTATATCTATATTGGAGCGAAGGGATATGCGTGATTCTAAGGGAGCGGGGATAATAAATATGCAAGGGGAAAAGCTTGTGCAAGAGGAAAAGCGGGTTGTAAAAAATAAACCTTCAGTAGCAACGGTTACAACAATAAAAAAGACAAAGCAAAGACGGGCTAAAAAAGTGAATCGCGAACCTATAAATATACAGGGTAAGCAAAACACTTTTGAGAGGGTATTAACAGAAAATAGTAAGCCATTGGTTATATCTAATATAGAAAAGCCGGAAATTGTAATGCTTGAGTTAGAGGAGAATAAAAATAATACATTTCTAACCTTTTTATCTAAAGGAAATTTAAAAGCGGCATCATTTGTGAAAAATGGTAAATTAAATATAGTTTTTGATAAAAAATTGCTCTTCGATTTAGCTTATATGCCATCAAAAGGTGTTAGAGTTGGATTTGAAAATTTTGAGCAAAAATATTTATCATCTGGAGCTACACTTATTTCCATAGATGTAGACATTACTGGGAATACAGTAAGGTTTATAAAAAAGGGAACATATTGGATCTTAGAGATATATGATGATACATCATCAAGATCAGATTTTTTTTCTGACAACTTTTTACCAAAAATTGATACAAAAGATATAACAAGTAGTGTGTTTTTCATGACTGATGACGATGCTCCTATGCTTGTTGATTATAAAGATCCTAATGATGGTAGTAAATTTATATTGGTATTGTTAGGATTAGATAAAAAATCTGTAAAAGTAGAGAGGAATTTTAATAACTTTAAGCTGCATAAAACTTTTCATGGTATTGTTATAGAAAGTTTTTCAGATACGCTTGAGGTATGCAAGGGTAATAGTTATGGAAGTGTTGTTATAGATGATGTGAGTGGGTTAAATGTTGCTCCGTCTGCCCTTGCTGCTGTAGTTGGGAGCGCATCCTTGGGAGCTTTTGGGGGAGATAATTTATCAATAATAAATGCAAGTAACTATCGTAATTGGAGGAAGAGTTTTAGTCAGTCTATTAATGAATTGAATCTAGAGATTGCAAACTCAACAGCCCAGAAAAAGGAACTGCAAAAATTGAACCTAGCAATGTACTATTTCTCTAATATGTTTTATAAAGAAGCTGGGGTTATAGTGGATTCCATAATAGATAGTAACACTTTTCTTGCCGCAGATTATAGAATAAGGTTCTTTAGTGCGGTAATAGATTTTCTGAGTGGTGATTCTGCCATTGCAATGCAAAAAATACACCTGATAGATAACGATGAGATTGCACTTCAGCACATTGATGAGATAGTGTTTTGGCGTTCTATTATTGCATATAAATCTAATGATCCGTATCTTTCATTGCTTTCTCCAAATGTAATAAGAACTTTTAATAATTGGAAAACAAATTTTCTTCGTGAATATAATAAAGAGGTCGTTTTAGAACTAATTTTTATAGTATTGCAATATAAATTAGATAATAAAATAGTAGAAGATGCTGGTGTAATATTAGATATAATCCAAGGTATTGGAAAGCTAAATAGGGTAGCGGCTAATAGGCTTGATTATGATTTAGGGGTCTATAATGAATTGATAAATAATCCTAAAGATGCCGTAGCCTATTTTTCTGAATGTTCTAAAAACATCTTGGATGAGCTTCATTATTCAAGATGCAGAGTATCAAATGCGCTTCTAAAGTATAGGTTAGGGCTCATGAAAACTGAAGATGTAACGGAAGAATTGGAAAGGGCAGCATTAACCTGGAGGGGTGATGGTTTGGAGATAGACATAATTAAGGAGCTTTTTTCTATCTATGTAAAAAATGGGAAATATGCTGATGCTATGTATGTAGGGAAAAAGATAATGTTAGATCACCCAGGTACAATTGAGGCTATAAAAATGAATAATGAAGTAAGTAAGCTATATATAGGGCTCTTTTTAGAGAATAATTATAATGCTCGGTTGACTCCGCTAGATGCCCTTGAATTATTTTATGGATTTCAAGAATTTATCCCGGTTGGTGAAAGGGGTGATGAAGTAATTCTAAAAGTTGTAGATTATATGTTAGATTTAGACCTTCTGGATAAAGCGGAGGTTTTGCTTGAGCATCAGGTGGAAAATAGGTTGTACGGAATAAGGAAAGAGAGAGAATTTAATAAACTAGCTAATATTTACTTGTTGAATCAGAGGCCATATAAACTTGCTGATATATTTAAAAATATATCAAAATATGGTCTTTCAACCCATTTAGAGCTGGAGAGGAATCAAATTATAGCAAAAGCATTAATACAAACTGGGAAATATGAGGTAGCGATGAGGTTGCTAAAGTATGATTATAGTGTTGAAGCTGATGAGATTAGATCAGACTTTTATTGGTCCAATAAAGATTGGGTTATGTTTAATAAGTATTCAGAGCCACATATCTTTAATTTAAGAGAGGGAAAGGATGTAATTAGAGATAAGGACATTTTAAAAATATATAGACAATTAGTATCATATTTATTTAGTAAAAAAATCTCCATGATAGAGGATTTATACCTTGATACGAAATCAAGGTTTATAAGCGAGAATCATATGACTAAAATTATAGATTATGTATATCAGTATGCAAAATTGCATGATGGGCTTTTAACAGGTCAATTAAGTAAAATAGAAAAGCTGGCATATAATATGTATTCCATAATTAAAGAAGCTGATCAGATCTCTTTAAAAGAGGGCGCAAGATAAATAGTTTAAAAAACGTAAACTAAAGAGTGACATATGAAAAAGTTCTCTTAGATAACTTTTTGTCAAATATCACTCTCTTGTAAAAAATGCTCTTCTAGGGAGTGTGGTCACGAGGATAGAAGTACGATATAGAACTGGATAGTAATTATCTGAAGGTTTGGCGCATCGCAGGTATGATATAACAGATTAAGTGTTGCTGGAGCCGCATTTATGTATCTATAGGTTTTATTATCTAACACGTTGTGCGTCAAAATATACCTATCTAAATATCGTTTAAAAGGTGGTTATATAAGTGCAATATATAATAAAGGCATGTATTGGTGCTCATATTATAAGCACCAATAAGATATTTTAGGTTGCCAAGTAACTTAGCTGTATATGCTTAACATAAGATAGGCCCCCCCTAAGCGGCTAATTCTAGTTACTCTGCATTAGTGGCCTCTGCTCCAACCTCTAATGGTCCAACTTCGCATGCCAAAGAACTATCTATTATTTCATCACATGGAACTGTTCCTAATAGAGCTGGGTTACCTTCTAATAGAGCTGGGCCACTTTCTGTGGAATGAGTGCTATCCTCTAAGAGAGCTGGGCCACTTTCTGTGGAATGAGTGCTATCCTCTAAGAGAGCTGGGCCACTTTCTGTAATGATGAATTTCTTGAGTGCATCATGCATCTTTTGCCTCTCAGCATCATCATTTATATCAAGCTCAAAAAGAATGTCATTTATATCAGGGCTAAGAAGACCTTGGTTAATTGCATTCTTTAATTCTTCAAGGAATTTTTTTGTAATTTCTGTTTTAGTATAATTTTGCCCGTTGCTATTTTGTCCTTCTCCGTTCTCGTTGCTTTCACTACTTTGTTCTCTGAACATTCTGAGGGCTTTCACATATGGCAAAAGCTTTTCGCATAATAGGGAGAATAGCTCTGGGTGTTTTGCTTGAAATTCTTTTAGATTTTTTTCAAATTGCTCTCCTCTCTTAATAGATTCTTTCCAAAATGTTTGAAGTTGAAGTAATTTATATTCTTGTTCCATATATTGCTTTTGCTCTTTAGAAGCTTGTGCTGAATTTTCTTTAGATTTTGCTATTTCTCCTTGCGATTCTTCATATTTTTTCCCAGCGTTATCCAGTGCTTTATTAGCTTTATCCAGTTCTGCATTAGCTTTATGCAATTTTGCAGTAGTTAGATATTGCGCCGCACTAGCCGTACATTGCGCCGCACTAGCCGTACATTGCGCTGCATTGGTATTGAATTTTTGTATATTAGCTAAATGTTGTGCTTTACGATGTATAAGGGTTGTTCTCTCAAAATCCATACCAAATTTAAAGAGCAGCTCACCATAGATAGAAGCAAGCTGTTGTGCTAATTCGCGAGAAATTTGATCGCCATTACCATATAACGCATATGCACGTGCCGCTAGTATAACATAAGTGATTTGTTTATCTGTATAATCTGTAAGAAGAGGCATGGAGTTACGAAAAAGATTTTAAGATGAGGGAATTTTATACATAATCATGCCCCGCATCAAGCTATATCCATTTGTTTATTATGGGAAAATAAGCTGTATATGTGTAGTATATGGCGAAAAATCTAAGGGCTGATGCTGAATTATGAGATTAAGTGATCTGTGAGAAATACTAAATTTGATAATAAGAGAAATGTGTTTAGGAATAGTTAATTTTATAGAAATTTATATTTCTTTTTAAGAAACTATGTAATTCATTGATTTTTAGATTTTTTATATTTTAAATATAAAGCTAATTATAATTAATTCTTTCTCTTATAATTTGCTTTTGTGCATAGGATTTTGCTCTTTTTAATATTGATGTTATGCACATCCTTTGTGTTTGGGGCAGAGGATTTCTATGCAAAGTGTGTAAAGCCTGGGGATATAACTGATAAGGAGACGCAAATGGTTACTTTATCCCCTATAAACTATAACTGTCATAAGCTCTGTGAAAAGGAATGTCAGGCATTTTCTAGAAAAGTTAAAAAACCCGGTATAAGCGAAGATAATGAAGGTGTTGAGCTTAATGATGATGTAATAAGGGATTGCTCTTATGTATGTAGAAGAGGGGAGATATTTACAGCCTATATAAGGGAGGGTGAATATGAGGAGGGTAAGAGTTTTCCAACAATATTTAGAAATGTTGAAGCAAGAACTGGCGCCGCATGCATAAAAGATAAGGAGGTTATGCGGAATAACGCTATTAAAACAAGGTTTAATATTACAGGTGATACAGAATTTACAATAAATCTATCTGGTCTTTCAGAAAGCAGAAATAAGATATACATGTGCGGTAGGAAGAGCTTAAAGCTCTCACCTACTTTTCCAAATATAAGGATACACGATAAAAATATAACAAAAGACGACTGGAATTCTGAAAAAAAGCCACAAAATGAATGGACTGCTGAGATTGAGAATCAGTGCCTTGCTAATGTAAATCTTGAAGATGTTAGTAATAAAGATCTTTGGATTAATAGTCTTAAAACACATGGTACATGTAGTTGGAATGCAAAAAATAACAAATTTATCGATACTGGAATCTCTTTAATGAATGGGGATGAGTTATTTATATCGTGGTTTGGTGATTATTCATATTCGCGAAATGAAAGTGGTAGGCTATTGAATAGGGAGGAGTTAATTAAATGTATCATTACACAACCAGAGCCGCCACAAGAGGATAAAGAGAAAAAGAAGGAAACAAAAGAAGAAGAAGAAAAAAGAAAGAAGAGGCAGGTGACGTGCAGAAATACATGGAAGAATGCTAGTACACTCTTGATCAAAAATTTTGACCCAGGGCGAGAAAACTTTCAGCTTGTTGGGGAGAATGCACGGTTTCCTGGTGTATTGCCTGAAAATGAAATAATTCAACTGCAGTCAATATTTTTTATGCCAATAAATCCAATCACGGAAGAGATCAATATTCCTGATAGGAGATATATATATGAATGGCACGGGTTGACTGGTAAAGTGAGTGACCCGGGATTCAAGCTCGCCAGAAGGACATTTCTTAATCTTTGTGCAGAGCAGTCTCCGCATTCATATAAGCTACCATTTTGCTTTTATATAGAGAAATATGGGATGGGTGAGTATGCCTTCCGTGGTGAACTTAAGGATTTTAGTAAAATTAGAGAACCATTATTTATAAGGCCTTTTGCATATCAGATTCCTGATAAATTTTCTATACCTGAGATATATAAGGAGAGAGAAAAGTCATTTGAGGGATTGTTACGTGAGTTTTTTGAAAAATTGACAATTTTTTACTCATGTATAGAAGAAGGTTGGGTGTTATTTCCATGTGATTATGCCAGTACTTTTAGTGCTTTTTTAAATGTTTTAGATAGAATTGATGCATTTTTTAGATCATCTTTTAATTCAAATATTGATAGATATAAAAGCCTTGAAATTGAAACAATAAAAAACTTTTATTCTAAAAATTTCAAAGAAGCATATAAAGCCGTTAGAGAGTTTCATAATAAGGGATGCGCAAAACAATGTAGCCCTCAAGACATAATGGACTTAAAAGAAACAATAAAAAAATCATTAGCTGATATTAATAAAATTAGAAATTTAATTTCTATAGATAATATAATTAGCAATAGCTTGGAAGAGCAGATGGGAAGTAGTGCTGGTGGTTATGAGGTTAATATAGAATGGGGAGGGTGCCCATTTTCTAATGGTGAGAGAATACAATATGCTGTTGTTCCAGATAGTAGATTGATTGGAGAAAAAAAATTGATACCAGATGGTGATTGGAGAGATTTAGATGCATATATTATTCAAAAAGGAGACAAGCTAAAAATAAATTCTTATCAAAATGGATATCTTTATTTCAGGATAAAACCATTTACAGAGGCAAATATTCCAAGTGGTATTAACCCTATATATGAAGATCTATATCTTGATAATTTAAATCATTTTGGGCAGTATAATATATCCATCCAAAAAGAAAATGATAAAAAATTTAGTGTACTAGGTGGTGCAATAAATTACATCTTAAAATCTGTAATAGAAACACTTTTTGGCAAATATGATGCAATTGATAAAATTCCAAAAAATGGTGGTGCTTTATATAAAATATATGATGGCGTTACAAAAAATGCGCAATTCATCAGGGGGGTGCAGGTATTATTATCGCTTTATGTCATAATTACTGCCCTTACTTATTTAATAGGAATAACATCAGTAAGTAGAGAAGATTTAATCAAAAGGTTAATCAAAATCGCATTTGTCACAATTGTAATATCTCCAGGAAGTTGGCAGTTTATTAATAACTTTCTGATACCAATGTTTGTCTTTGGGACCCTTGAAATAATGGGGTACATGATATCGGCATCAGATGTATTATCACTGCTACATATAACACCAGAGGCAATTAAAAATGACCCGCTAATTGTAACAGGGTTTCTGGATGCACCTGTTCTGATCATGATATCATCAACTTTATGGAAAAAGATAGTTGCAATGATATTTGGTGGCTTATATGGGTTCTTGGTAGCGGGGACTATAATAATAACAATGTTTTACTACTTAGGTGCAATATTAAAGGCCGCCGTTTCTTATATATTTGCACTAATCATTACTAGTATGCTATTAGTTATATCACCAATTGTATTACCATTAATATTATTTCAACAAACCAAACCTATATTTGATAGTTGGTTTAAGCAGCTTATTTCAACAGCCTTGCAGCCTATTATAGTATTTATAGGGCTAGCATTGTTCAATATAGTGATAATAACGTTATTACAAATAGTCTTTAGTTTTGCTGCATGTGAGACTTGTCTATTAGGTATAGATCTCAGCCCATTATACAAGGATTGCTGGATACCAGGGTACGTCCTCATTGGTTACAGTCACTTTCCGCCTGATGCAGGTGGGCCTTTTATGGTTTCTAGCCAGTCATTCATAATAGCTCTTTCTTTCTTTATGATAGGGCATATGGCATTTACTTTGCCGGAAATGTTTATCAGAGTTATAGGTACCATAGTAACTGGTAGCCCAATACGTGTTGCAACTACTGAGGGGCCTGTTGCTGCCTTTGGTGAGATGCTTCAAGGCGGTGCTAATTATGTTACTGGCGGGGTTAGGCACTGTTAACAAAGGTTGTATTTAATAGATGCTAAAGCTATAAAGGCAAGGAAAGAGAGATCGGATTTCTCAAATCGTAATGCTAAGCGTCGATTTTCTTTGAGTTTAGCGAA
>NZ_JARGYT010000022.1:0-17078 GCF_034470605.1 Candidatus Cyrtobacter comes | reverse complement strand
CCTAATCTAATAGCTCTTTCATAGCAATAGTCCGAAGGGTGTTTATCTTCAATCAATGCTTCTCTATTGATTACACTCCAAGCTCTTATTCTATTTTTTGGGGGGTCTAGCTCTTTCTTCCACCTAAGTTCTATCTGAAACAGTATATCTGAAACTAATGGCTTCATATGTCATCCCTTCTTCATTTAACTTCATTAGCTTCTTTCTAAATTCTATTGGATATGACATTTTTTCTTTATATAGCATTTATATCATTTTTATCAAAATTAGCATGACATTTTATAACGGATTAGCTATAGATATTATTAATTGATATTTTCCACTGGTTAACTTTTTCTATATAGTTTTTTTTTAGCTTTCTGATTACCTTCCTGATTATTCATATAACTCTCTATTTTACTGTGAAATTGTGAAAATTGTGTAACTATTTGTTGCTGATCTGGCAAGCCAGCATCCCACATACTCTTCATTATATCCTCACAATGTTTTTTATCCATATAAGACCCGCTAATCAATTTCATATGAACAGCTTCTATATACTTCAGATAGCATTGTTCTTCATTTGCACATTCGCTTATTTTACCATCCAGTCCCTGAACCTCATTTTGCTTATCTTCCCCATCCTGGTAGCAAATAATTAACGCAAATAAATTGTATAAAAAGAAACCAGCATCATCTTTGCTTAATCTCTCGGTTAGTAGAGCATCATTATTAGTACCTAAAATCGCATTGCAACATGCTGGCGCTATGTGTGGGAGTGTGCTTTTCAGTAGTTTTAGATTTTCACCATAAAAATCGGTTGGTGTATAAATACCTAGCTTTAGTGGATCGTCTTTTATCTTTTGCAAAATATACGTCATCAGCTCACTATCTTGGCCTGGCTGCTCGTTTAATTTTTTACTAAGTATATAATATACATGCCGCATTTTTCCTTTGCTCTGGTCTAAAACAGCCCACCTCTTATCAAGAATTTCTGAAATTGAGACATTCTCCCCTTTCTCAATATAATCATCATAAAGTGCTTTACGTACTTTTAATATACTGTTGTTTTTAAACTCATTGAAGCGATCTGTTTCATCCACCGGAAGCTTTTGACAGAAATTCTCTATATCCTCATAGTAATTATTCTTAATAATCCGATCACGCAATTCGTCACTAATTTCATTGAGCCCATTATTAAATTCTCTCGCTATATCCTGTATTATCGCAAGTTCCAAAAATCAAAATTTCGGGAAAATGATAAGAAACAAACTGTTTGTATGAGATATGTAGCTGCTTATCGTATTGCGCACTTTGATGCACCTTACCAAACAACTCAAACAGCACACCAATAATCAATAAAATATTATCATCATTTTGTATTTTGCTTATTTTTTTACTCAACTCATTATATATATATTCAGTAATAGTCTTTATTGCTACTGAATCTGATATTTTTTTAAGCACTGAGTCGAACTTATTCTCTATTGCATGATCACCTATCTTGAAATCTGCTATGTCCATAAAGAAATCTTTCGCATCATTATATTGCTCCAAACTCAATGTTTTTAAAAGCTGTGTTAGAATTAAAATGCGAATATCTATATAAGAAGTGATATTATACTTAGCTACCTCCTCATCATCTTTTTTTTGCTCAGCACACTTGTTGGCTCCATTTGAGTTATTATTACCTTTATTATGCTCAGCAACAACTTTGGGTTCATTTGAGCTGTTCTTATCATTTTTTTGTTTCTTATCCTCCTCTTCGCCCACACCTGAGTTCTCATCACCTTTTTTTTGCACATTTAATATTGGATCACCTACACTGTATATTATAAACGCATTTACAATGTTATTACTGAAAATTTTTATACTACGCATAGGTACCTTTATATAATCAAAGATACGCAAAAAGTTCTCTTGATTCCAATAGCTAAGCTCTTTTTGTATTTCATTGCTCAAATAGGGCATGTCTTTGAAAGAATCATTCTCGCTAATCTCCTTTATCAATGTTTTTATCGACATAATATTATAACCATCAATTTCAAATTTTTGGCCAATTATTCTTTCGATATATTTTTCATAAAACACTCTACTACTGGAGCTCTCTTTATTAGAACCACCTGTATTGGAGTTCTCTTTGCTTATTTCTGAGCCAAATTCTGAAAGTATATCTAATAACTTACTATGGTCATAAGAAACAATTTGAGCAATCCACTCAGATCGAATATCATTTATCAAATCCACAAGCCGTAAAAGCCCTAAAATCTCCTCAGGATCTGTTATTCTATCTAGATCATCATAAACAATAATGATCTTTCTTTTTAAACTTGTTAAAAGAGCTTCCAGCTCTTGCTTTATATCTTTAATGATCTCTTTATAACCTCTTAGGTGAGGATCAGCTAATCTTATAGAGGTTATTTTCTCAATTGATAAGGAAAATGATGAAAAATGAGCAAGCTCCCTGAGTAATATCAATACATTACTATCATTAATATTATGAGTTTTAAATTCAATTTCTAAAAATTGTGTAAGGATATAAAGTTTACTATACCTTTGGTTCCCACCACTAATGTGCTCCTGGCGAAATATATTATAATCTACATAAATGTTTTGTGTATCTTGTTTATCTTTGTGCTTTAGTAAATTAATAAAACTTGTTTTCCCCGAGCCCCATGAACCAATAACTCCAAAAGTCCTTATCATCCCTTGCTTTTCTAACATAGATTTCAGGTAATTGGCTTTTATATCCATAACCCCATTATCCTTTGTTGTCTCACCCCACTCAACTGGATCATCCCCTAAACCACCTGGAAGAGCTCTTTCGATGCTCTTAATTAACTTTTCGATTAGTTTATCATAGTGTTTATTAACTTTAGTAGGTTCTGGTGGAGATTTCTTATATTTTTACACAAGCACTCTAAGCACTTATCAAGGCCTAATGGTTTATACAAGATACACTTTAAGAGCTTACCAAGGCCTAATAATATGCACAAGACGCAAATCATCAAAATAATAACAAGTGCGACTTTCCATATATCAGCACTGGCCTTCCCTTGATTGTTGTCATTGAGGCACTTAATACCATTGCTAAGGATATCACAAATCTGAGACCCAATACATTTTGTGATTGGTGCTGCATTGTCAATATCACAAATCTGAAGCCAACTCTCTAATATGTTTGGCATGTTTTTACAATTGCTATACCATGTTAATATCAATATGATAATGGGAAAAATGGTAAACACATGTCTCTTGCCCCTCACACAAACATAAAGTATATTTAATAGCTCGTTATTTAAATAAAGCAGAAGGCCTGCAAAGAATATTGGAACCAACAATGCATCAAGCAAAGCGCCACCACCTATTTCTTTAATTACTAAAGATGCTAGGTATACAGAAGCGCACACAAGCACCACTTGTATTAAGAATAAATGAAACCATTTACATTTTATAATCGACACGTAGCTACCTTCCATAATCACCAGATACCATGGCGCTTTTATACGTAACTATTTTGTAAGAACAACTAGAATTTCTTGGTGAGTATTAAGGTGTGGGTATGGAGACTATTCTATAATGAATTGTACTCCTCTAGCAATTTACTATAAGGTGCAAGATTGTATAATACATTATTATAAAGAGACATCATTATTTCAATTGATCTGACACAAATTGAAGTTAAGTTACTGATATACAACAAAAACAATAATTGAGGGTATTTTTTCCTCTATAACATCTTTAAGAACATTGATATATCACAAATCTAAATACTTTTATACTTACTGAATCTACAAATTTACCTCTTTTATAACCAAATCTATTCTAAAGACTTAACTGGTTAAGAATATAAATAATGCATAGCTTGGATTTCGTTTTATATCTTGAACTATTCGCGATATTGTATTATACAGCGTTCATGAGCAATTTGGCCGGGTAGCAAAGTGGTAATGCAGGGGACTGCAAATCCCCTATACGTCAGTTCGATTCTGACCTCGGCCTCTCCTGTTCCATAAAACCTTGAAAGCAAATTATCTCGCAAGCCTTTTTCCGATAATCCTAATCTATCAAATAGCAAGTTTTACAGCTAGTTACTGAATATTAACTATTTATTAACTTAAAACCAATCTTCTAATAAAAGAAAGCGGGCAATGGATATAGAAATTAAATATATTATAGGTTTGTATCTGATTGATGAAGTTCTTGATATTGCTCAGAATCACTTGAATCCACTGTTTGAGTAGCTTTGTCTGATCTAAGCACACATTCCATATACCAAGTAACATAACCTATTAGTTGATGTTTATTCATGGGTACTTCTCGAGATAACAAAGATTTCAGAGCTTTCTCAAATTTTTCTGTCGCAGGATTATGAGAGATCCCCGCCGCCTACTCTTCATGTTTCTCTATCCACCGAGCTACCTTATATGGAATCCATACCGTGATACAACCAAGGAAAAGGTATAAAAAAACGTCAACAATAATTCCTTCTTTTGAGTACCACTCATACAACTGCTTCACAACATTATGAGGAGGCGCGGACATTAAGTTTTTAGAGAAGGTAATTAAAGAGGACGCAGAAAGCACAGAAGGCAGTACACCACAATGATTCTTATTACTCACTACGGCCTCTATTAACTAAGCCAATTATATAATCTACAGAGGCTAGAGCAAGTAGAGAAGCTAGAGAAGGTATACAACAGGATGAATTATTTCCATGATTTGACACTATATGAGTCATCGCTTTATAAACGTAAGCTACTAAAATACTTAAACAGGTGTTTGGTACACATCCATTGGAGAAATGAAACAACCATAAAGCAAGGTAGTACTTATACATGCGTTAGTAATATTCATTGGGAAAACTTAGAAAAATTAATCGATATTATGACTTTCATTAGAGGTTGAGCTATCACCCAAGAAGTAGGTTAGTGAACTTGCAACCACCTGTTGTTTTTAGAAAAAACATAGTGAATAGCGGATAAAACAATCAACACACTCGATTTTAGATAATATTACTAACAATATGATAAACAACACTATAAAAAGCTAAACGCAATTGTGTTATACACTAGATAGCAAAATAGAACTTAACCAACGAGATAATAATTACGCCAAAAAAAGATAATGGCAAAAGTACCTTCCATCCAAGATGCATAAGTTGATCATATCTATATCTAGGGAGGGCCGCTCTTATCCATATAAATACAAATAAACACAAAAACACCTTCAAGCAAAACCATATGATTCCAGGGATAAAGCCTAACCACTTAAGACCAAACGGTGGAAACCACCCCCCGAGGAAGAGCAGTGTAGCCATTGCGCTAGTTAATATCATATTGGCATATTCTCCTAAAAAGAATAAAGCAAAATGCATGGAAGAATACTCAACGTTATATCCTGCAACAAGTTCAGCCTCTGCTTCTGGTAAATCGAATGGATGCCTGTTTGTTTCTGCTAATATGGAAATAAAAAATATCACAAACATTGGTAACAGTAGTACTTCCATATATATAGGCAAGTTTTGCTGCGCTATCACAAGCTCTTTTAAATTTAATGTACCAGACGTAATTGAGACCGCAATAATGCATAGACTCATAGAAAGTTCATATGATATCATTTGCGCAGCTGATCTTATGGCACCTAAAAAAGCGTATCTAGAATTACTTGCCCAACCAGCTATGATTATACCGTAGACACTCAGCGCAGAAACAGCCAATATATACATAACACCAAGGTTAACATCTGCTATTACAAAATTTTCTATTGGAATAACTGCCCATCCTACCATAGATAGTGTGAATGTTATTATTGGGGCTAATATAAATAGAATCTTATTCGAGTTAGTGGGCAAAATAGGCTCTTTCAGCAGAAGCTTCAATGCATCCGCAATGGGTTGAAGTAACCCCCAAAAACCAACAGTACTAGGACCTGTTCTAAGTTGCATCCACCCTATTACCTTTCTTTCCATCAACGTTAAGTAAGCAACTGAAAGTAAAAGTGGTATAAGGAGAAATAATATCTTAAGAAATATTGGAAAAACTATATCAAAATAGCGAAGTAACACCTCCATACTGCAACATTAAATAAGTTTGGCATTGTATGATTAGTACACCGTGCCAACGGATCTATCAAGCTTGATATAAAATGTATAGCAAATACAGTGATTCACAAATAAAAGCCACAATATGAAAGAAATTGAACGAAGTTTATAAAAAAGAAAATCTTAAATAGATCGCCGTATAAAAATTATATAAAAAAGTTCATAAATATCTAGGTTGCCAAGTTTTTATACCACGATGTGGTATAAATTATTTGGTATTTAGAACAAAATTTTGTTCTGTGGTTACTGATTCAGTATATAACTAAAGCGTCATAAAAATGGCACATGACTAATTTTGAAAATATGTTAGTTATAATTTGGTTAAGTTTAACAAAATTACTTTTTATATAATCTACCGCCTTAGCTATATCACTAAAACTTGAAGGTTTTTACCTTAAAATTAAGCTAACTTGTTAACGAATTGTCTATTTACATAAGGCTGGACTATTCTTATATAGTTCTGTCTATTTCGATTTATGGTGAATTAAACTACTTATGGTTATATTTCATACCTAACACCTCTGAGCGTAGTTTAATTACTTTTGTTATTCTTAAATAACACCAAGCACTATAAAGTAACAACATTACTATTATATTATAGTATAAATGTCATTTTACTGCATGCCTTCTTCTTGTATCCCATCCTCAAATAATTTAAAATTAGATCAGAGCGTGATGAATTATCATCCACTCATTAAAAATCCTAATTAATTGCATATCTTACAAAGTTAAGCGGTTTGTAAATTTTATAAATTCTATAATACTATGATAGGTCTATCTCATAACATAAAGCATACTTATCAACATGCGGGTGCATATTTAAAAGAGGGGGCGTTAATATGGTTACTTCCATCAGTTTTATTAATACCAGTAGTAGATGGATTGAGCCTTGCCGCAGCCCCCTTTGGGGCAATGCTTAAGTTGATAACCCAACCGATTGCATTATGCCTTTTTGATGGAATTGATAAAATATTTGATATAACAACTAAAGTGGGGTTTTGTAGAGCAGAACTTTGTAAATCTTCAATTCGATTTTTTCAACATTTTTCCCCTATAATTTCTGCCTATACATGGCTCTATAAGGGTGATTGTAGACATAATGAGTCAGGTTTTATGCTTTTTCCATTGATAGGTATTACTTTGGCCGCACTACCCGGATATCTCCATGTTGAAGGAGCACGCCTAACACATGCTATTAATCACTTAAATGGCTTAAATGACGTATCTATCCTTGATGAAATTTTTAAGGCAGATTGCAATATTTGCAATTCAAAAATACCAAGTTTCGCTATAGAGGACATTTATAATAGAACTCATAACCCTATGCAAAGTGGTGATGCAGATTTGGGGCATACAACAGATTAACCTAAATGAAAATCTATTTTACAAAGTTAAGCGGTTTGTTAATTTTATAAATTCTATAATACTATAATGAGTTTATTCCATAACATAAAACATACAATGATGAGCCCTCTGTATAATATAAGTTATACATGCCTAAATGCAGGTACATATTTAAAGGAAGGCGCATTAGTATTTTTAATCCCCGCAGCAGTGTTAGCATACAAAGTAGATGGGGATTGGATGGCCGCAATCCCATTTGGGGCATTGATAAAATTGCTAACCCAACCGATTGCATTATGCCTTTTTGATGGAATTGATAAAATATTTGATACAACAACTGAATTGGGTTTGTGTAGAGCGGAGCTTTGTAAATCTTTTGTAATTCGCCCTCTTCAATATTCCCTCCCTACAATTGCAGCTTGTATAAAGCTTTATAAGGATTATTGTATGAAAGCAAATGTTCTTACATTCCAATTTAAAGCCACCGCTGTTGCAGCCGCTGCTGGACTAGTAATAGGATTCTGTATGATTGAATCGGTGCGCCTAGAACATATTTTAGATCATTTAGATCATTTAGATCATTTATCTGCGACTATCTTTGATTCAATTATTAAGGCAGATTGCCACACTTGCAATTCAAACGCAGCAAGTCCTGATATAGAGGACATTGATAATAGAGCTCATAACCATATGCAAAGTGGTGATACAGATTGCGCAACCAATTTAGAAAATTTCAATTAAAAATTATTATGGCTTTTTGATACAGTTGATAAAATATTGAATATCACAACTGTATTTGGCCTTCTTCAAGCAGAATTTTCTAAATCAGCAATCAGTTTTCTTCAACATTCTATAATTTCAACTTGCCTATATAAGGCTGATGACCCTAGTACTTTTTCATTAATAATTACAGCTTTCGCAATTTAGGCAGTAATATTCATCACATCACCGAAGGGGGCGGCCCATTTGGGTTATTAATCACCGCCTGATGGTGCACTTTGTTCGATTTCCTCCTGATTCTTCCATTTGCCAAAGACTTTGTAGTAGCGATATAACTCGAGAAGATAAATCGCTAGTATGACCATAATCCTAGTACATATTACCTGGATCACTCCAATAATCGTCGTATTATTGACAATATAGAATGATTCTTAGGCAATATGCAATTGAATTTTCACAATCAGCTGCTGATTATGCTCAAAATTTCTGTGGTATAAATAGAATATCAGATCTGAGAGTTATCAGATTTATGCATTAGTTTTGCATAATTTCCACTAAGTTGAGATTATAGCATGAGTATATGTTATTCCCCTCCATTGTTATTGGCATATAGTCTGTATCAAATCGAACTGGAACATCAAACTCAAATTCCGCAGATATAACGTCACCTTTTAAAAGTGGCGTTATAAAGCTAAATATACCTGTAGAATAGTCAATTTTTAGAATATCATAATTCTCGAGAACTCTATTGTTAATGAGTATTTTAACTGTATTGCGTACAGGTTTGTTTATTTTTCTTACATAAGTGTAATTACCAATAGCGTAACTTTTTGTTAGTTGAAATTCAGTTTCTACACCCTTACATATAGCAAGTTTCTCTTCTTTTGCTTTATAATCACTCCAATCCTTATATCTAAACCCTATAAGCTTCCCTCTGCATATCCTAAAGAATGATATTAATATATCAAGCTGTTCCTGGTTTTTTATACCTGGCATAATATTGTACCGCATCCTAGAATTTGTACATTTGGGCATTCTTATTTCATTAAAATTTAAAGATTCTATTACATTATTTATATATTCAGGTCCTCCAAGCGAACCATATGATATATCTTCAGGAAATCTTTCTTCGATGAAGTTAACTATTTGTTTCATCATATTTTTTTAAAAAATTTCTTATTATATTTATATCTGAGTTACTTATTTTTGATATCGTATCCACTTGTGTATTTTCCTCCTCCATTTCCACAATTTTAAACATCAATGCAGCCACTTTAAGAAAGACGCCAATTATACTATCTCTGCCTCTTATCTTTTTTAGAAACTCATCTTCTTGGCCTTTATCATCTATATATGCCGATATTATGTTTAGCATTTTTTTTGATGGAACAAGGATTTGGTTTATAATTTCGGCTTGTACTTTTTTTGAACACTTTTTAAAAATCATTCGAATAAAAAATTGATATTGGCATAATGCTTTTTTTAAAGTATAAGCTCTTTTTCAGGAAGGCGGTTAGCTCAGCTGTTTAGAGCGCTACGTTGACATCGTAGAGGTCAGTGGTTAGAGTCCACTACTGCCTACCAGTTCTTTTTACTCGAACCTCTGGTAAGTCTTTCTTTTTTCGGTATAAAATTTAGTTCAGACGCATGATAGTCAAGCAAATTTCTGCTCAGGATTCAGGTCTGAGAATTGATAGATGGTTTAAGATAAATCATCCAGAATACCCGTTTACTATAGTGGCAAAGTTGGCACGCAAAGGTAAAATAAAGGTAAATGGTAAAAAGGCTAATATATATGATAGGGTAATTGAGGGGCAAGAAATTAAGTTCTTTGAAGTGAAATTAGAACAAAAAGAAGCCAATAATGTTCCAGATATTCTAAAATATAAGAATTTTGCAGATGCTTTTTATAAAAAGCATCTAATTTTTTGTGATGAGCATATAACTGTAATTAACAAACCTGTTGCTGCCGCATGTCAGGGCGGTAGTGGAATTTCTGTTGGTATAGATACTTTAGCAAAATTTTGGGATAAGCAGCCTGTGTTGGTCCATAGACTAGATAAGGAGACGAGTGGAGTTTTAGTGATGGCAAATAATAGAGTTATAGCTAAGGAGCTTTCTGCCCTTTTTTCATCTCAACAGATAAAAAAAGATTACTTGGCTGTGTTAAAGGGGCATATTGTTAAAAAATCGATTGATACCCCAGTGTTAGATAATGGAAAATATAAACATGCTATTACTAACTATGAATTATTAGAATTATCAGATCTTGGCTATTCTCTAGTAATAGTATCACCTATGACAGGTAGAAAGCACCAGATTCGAATACATTCTGCAGCACTTGGAAGCCCGGTAGTAGGTGATGATAAGCATGGTATAAGTAGTAGTAATGATGTTTCAATGATGCTACATTCTTATAGGCTACGGTTTGAGCTATTAGGGAATAATTACTCGTTTTATGCAGAATTATCAGATATTTTTAAAGATGATTTGAGAAAATTAGGTTTTAAAAAAATACCTATTAGTGATACACTTCAGCTTTTGTGATGAAGGTAATATATCCCGGAACTTTTGACCCTATTACGCTTGGGCATCTTGACATCATAAAGAGGGCATCTCGCATATTTTCAAGTGTAACAATAGGTGTTGCCCAGGATACTAGAAAGAACACAATATTTAGCCTTGAGGAAAGGGTTAGAATGATAGAGCAAGAAGTGGCTCATATCAAAAATGTTGAGGTAATAGGATTTACGGGATTATTAGTAGATTTTGCTAGAAAAAATGATGTACATACCATGGTCAGAGGCCTAAGAGCGGTCTCTGATTTTGAATATGAATTTCAGTTAGCTTATGTTAATAGAAAAATGAATCATAAAATAGATACCGTGTTTCTACCGTCTACAGAAGAGGGGCATTTTATATCCTCATCTTTTGCTAGAGAAATAGCAAGACTTGGCGGTGATTTATCGCAATTAGTTTCGGTTAATGTTGCAAATATGCTAATAGCAAAAGTACACTATCTCTGAATCTGAATTAAATATATTTAATTTTATTGCACGTAGATAGCGGGGCTATAAAGTGCGGTTATAGTAATTTAGTTTGAGGAATTGGTAATCTTGCTACTATTTGAAGTAATATGATGCCAAAAAAGACAATATACCAATATCTTCCAATACGAAGTGGATAAGTAAGTGGTATATTGGCCAGCCTTACTCTCTCCTCTTCATATTGTTAAATATAGATGTGAGCGATTATATAACCTTTTACAAACCTCACCCAAACTTATAAAACTTCAGCTACAATTTGTAGGTTATTTTGCCATATGGCCGCCACCTTTTTCACTCTTAGTAGTAGATACCTTATCTTTCCATTTTGCATCTTGCTCTATCTCTTCTCGATCTTCCTTAGATAATCTATCAGTTTTTCTCTCAGGTTTTACACCGCGTCTACTACTTAATAAATCGTCACGTCCTTCGGTAAGCTCAGTTATCTTCTCCTGTATATTATGTAATATAAGATCACTACTTTTTTCCACAAAATTTACAATATATAATATTGGTGTTTTCTCTTGATTATCAACCATTTCTTTTAGTGAATTATTGATTGTTGGTATTAGTTCATCCATTTCACTAGGTTCCAGCTTACCAACCTCAGATTCAAGACTATTAACCGCATTCTGCGTCTGATGTATTTTACGCAGCAAAGTTGGTTCTGCAGAAGTATCGGGTGCAATATCACTATTAAGTATACTGTTCATGATAAGTGTATTAGACTTCTCAATAGTTTCTAAAAAGTCCAATAATATAGATTTGCCTGCGCTCCAAGTTACACCATCATCACCAAATTGCCTGTCAATAAATTCTAATGTTCCTGATAGACGAATTGTGATTCTCTCCATAACTAATGCGCTATTATCAGTTCCCTTACTAACATTTTTCATAAAAATCTTTATATAATAAAAATATATTTCATATTAGCGCTAAGTGTCTGAAATTTCAATCTATTAGTTTAGCTGCAAACGTCTTAACCTTCAGCTTTCTCATGAAAAGATTTATATCAAGGCCTTACATAAATTCTAAGATTCTAAAAAACCTCTCGCAAAACTAATAGATAATGCTAAGGGTGGAGGCTATGGCAAAGCTACTGTGGCCGATAAGTCAACAGTCACAGTGATATGACTAGCCTTAATTTGAAAATTGACGAAGAGAAATCTAAGTATGCGATAAGTTATGTAATACTATATTCTTAGATACAAATTCCGCCATTTAGCATTACTTTTAAGATGTATGTTATTGATTTTACTCACTCCTTATTCCCCCTTACCTCTAATCAGAATAAAGTAGCCAGGTCTACTAATTGCTCTATTAATATGACCGCTGCCCACAATCTTTCTTATATCTAAACCCTTACTGTATATGAATATATTTAATTTTTAAGTGCTGCTTGAAACTATCAACTGCTATCTGTAGCATACCAAACTCTATTCAATAATCTTTCTTTGAAGATGCATGATCTTAGTTATTTGAATGATGTTGTAATATTGCTTGTGCTGGCTGTGTGTACAGTGGTACTTTTAAATAAGCTAAGCATTAGCCCCGTATTAGGTTACTTGATTATGGGGGCAATAGTTGGAAATAACGGACTTCATCTTATTGGTAATTCTTCTTATATTGAGGGTCTATCTGAGTTTGGTGTCGTATTCTTGTTATTTGTAATAGGGCTTGAGCTTAGCTTTGAACGATTAATGAAGATGCGCTTTTATGTTTTTGGATTTGGAAGCCTTCAGCTCATTATTACTGCGGCATTACTTGGGTTTATATTCCGTTGGCTAGATATAAACTTTTTGCACTATAACTTAAACATCGGGGTAATAATAGTAATTGGGATGACGCTTGCATTATCTTCAACGGCTATAGTATTACAGGTTTTGGCAGAAAGGGGTAAAAAATCTGGCCACATAGGTAGATTATCACTCTCTGTTCTATTGATGCAGGATCTATCTGTTGTACCGCTATTAGCTGTTTTGCCGATGCTAGATGGAAAGGGTGAAGGTATACTGGAGGCTATAGGTGCCGCTGGATTTAACGCTATAGTTGCAATAGCGGGAATAACAATTTTTGGAAGATTATTGCTAAGACCTTTCTTCTCTCTTATAGCCTCAGTAAAAACTGATGAAGTATATGTTACAACCGCTTTATTGATAGTTTTAAGTGCCGCATTGGTAACAAGCAATCTTGGTTTATCTGCGGTGATGGGGGCATTTATGGCCGGTATATTAATTGCAGAAACAGAATATAGAAACAGAATTGAGGATAGCATCACTCCTTTTCAAGGGCTTTTTTTAAGCTTATTTTTCATTTCTGTGGGAATGTCAATAGATTGGCGCTTTATATTGCTCAATTGGCAAAAGATAATGATATGTGCGGTTGCCCTTCTTCTTATCAAGGGAGCGGTTATCTATCTATTATGCCTGATATTCAGAATGAAAAAAGGTATGGCGTTTCATGCAGCAATGACTTTATCGCAGGGTAGCGAATTTGCATTTGTTCTTTTTGGAATGGCTGCCAAAAGAGGGATTTTGGATAATGATTTTGTGCAATTGATGTTAATGACCGTTGCAGTTACAATGGCTCTAACACCAATTCTTTCGATTCTTGGCAGTAAAATAGAAGATAAAATTGATTACATGAAGGGCGCAAATTATGAGCCACAAAATGATATGAGATCAATAAGTGCACTTATTGATCATGTGATAATAGCTGGATTTGGAAGAGTTGGCAGAATAGTTGTAAAAATGCTTGAGCAACAGGATATAAATTATCTAATTATAGATGCGGATGCCATGGTTGTGAAAAAAGCTAGAAAAGAGGGTTTTTCCGCTTATCATGGTAGTATTAGTGATCTAGACGTACTGGAGGCATTAGGTGCGGATAAAGCTTCTCTTATTATATTGAATATGAGTGATAAGGTCTCAGTTAGTAGAGCTGTACGATCTATCAATAAGCATTTTCCAAATCTCTTGATAATAAGTAGGGTAGAAGATTTAAGACACAGTAAAATTGTAAAAAGGGTTGGAGCAACTGCTACAGTACCTATAGTAGTTGAAGCAGGCTTGCAGCTTGGAAGCGTAGCCTTGCAAAGTCTTGGTATACCCGATCATTCTATAGCATCTGTTAAAGAGCGTACTAGAAAAGATAATTACGCTTTGCTCGAAGAAGTCTCTTATAGATATAATTGAGTATAATTTTATGATCAAATAATGCTCGATGAGGTTTTGCCAAAGATTATATTCTGCGTTAGTATTTTTCTCACAAGTTTTTATCAACTGACCTAACCAATATATGGTCTGCTTTGTTTTTTTATGAAGCTGATTTTTCTTTAGCTATTTTGGGCAGGTATTTCTAAAAACTTTAGTGTTTTTGAATTTTATAGCAATTTGATATTAGACACTCATGTATTCATTTTGCCCCACTCTATCTTTGGTATATAGTGATTTAAGCTGAATTGGCCTATTAAAAATAATGCTAATAGGCGATATTATTACATGTTATCACCTCAAATAACCCAGCTATATTTAGGACATGCGCTTTTTAGTTGCTAATGGCAAGAGTATCATATAAAACATGGCCGTAAGAAGATAAATTGATATATTAATTTTACGTTATTTTTGTAGTCTTATTCGAATACCAGGCTAGTCGTTTTTATATTTCTCATACACAAATCTGTAGTAACGTTTACTAACCTAAATTCACTTTATTTTGAGAAAAATCATGTCTTTTGTTTTACGTTTTGCACCTATTTTACTATTTATACTAGTATTTGTTGGTAGCGGAATTTATTTCACATTACTAGGTACTCCAAATGCTTTTTATCAACTTTCGCCTATAACCGCTATAATACCAGCCATTGCATTTGCCTGGGTTCTGCATAGAGGTACAACTCAACAAAAAATGCATGATTTCTTGGACGGTATTCGCCATAGAGATATAATAACAATGTGTATTGTATTTTTGCTTGCAGGTGCCTTTAGTGAGGTTACAAAGCAAATTGGTAGCATAGAAGCTACAGTTAATTTCGCTTTAACTTTTATTCCACATCAATTTTTACTTATAGGGTTATTTCTAGTTGCAGCTTTTGTCTCTACAAGTATTGGTACTTCTATGGGTACTATTGCAACAATAGCTCCGATAAGTTTCGCACTAAGCCAACAATTGGGTATATATGCCCCACTATGCATGGCAACTGTAATTGGAGGGGCAATGTTTGGAGATAATTTATCCATTATATCAGATACAACAATTGCTGCTGTAATGTCACAAGGAGCTGATATGAAGCTCAAACTAAAACTTAATGTAAAAATAGCTTTTATTGCCTCGATTATCACCATATGCTTGTTAGCTTTTAAAACTAACGCCCAAACAATCGCAGATATTAAAGATTATAATATGATACTTGTAGCACCCTACATATTGCTTATAGTCCTTGCAGTTAGCGGAATAAACGTGTTTGTTTCACTATCGCTGAGCATAGCTTTTGCTGGCATTATTGGAGCTTTAACAAGTGATAATTTTGGAATTATCATATTCAACCAGTCACTGAATAAGGGATTTATTAGCATGAATGAAATAATGCTTTTATCACTAATGATTGGTGGCTTATCTGGGCTCACAGGTAAAGAATTCGCTCTAGATGTGGCAAATGGATTATCAACTTGGCTAGATAAGAAGAATGCAGGCCCTAAATTTATACAGCTCTTAATAGCAAAGCTTGTTAGTATCTTTGATATATTACTGGCTAATAATACAATTGCTATTATTTTTACAGGAAAAATTGCAAAAGAGCTCATAAAGAAATACAAAATACCGGCACATTATAGCGCCGCATGGTTGGATATTTTTTCATGTGTCTTTCAGGGACTAATACCATATGGCGCACAAATACTACTTGCAAGTGCCATAGCACAAGTATCTCCGCTTACCATAGTCCCATATGTATATTATTGCTACATCTTATATATTGTATCTGTAGGTTACATACTATTTACCAAAATAAGGAGGTAAATATTGTATTAATGGCAGATTTTAGCTTGTAAGATTAGCTGTTTTAGCAATTTAAAACGCTACTTGAGCTCATATGCACGATTCAAAATCTTGGCAGTATTTATTATTGATAGCTATTAATTTAAGTTTGGTGAAAAGCTATGAGATATTCTGGTATTGTCATAAAAAGATAGATTTTATTATGTGATAGCGTGACAACGTGTGTTAAATGAATGTGCTATGAAGGTGTGTAAATTTTGCTCTAACAAAACCATGATCAAGAATGGTTATAGTCACGCAAAGGTATAGGTGCAAATAATGTGGCAGATTGAACAAAAAATAAAATATTCTCTCAAAGAGAAATACATGTCTGTATCGATGTACCTTAATAATGTTAGCTTTCGAGCTAGGATAATGAATATACCGTTTCAGATGATAATACACGGCTGGAGAAGCTGTGGAGAAGGAGGTCAAGAGCATTGGTAAATCACCAAGAGATATTCCTATCTTAGAGAGCTATATACATATATTCAAAAAAGACTGGCAAAATTGGCTTGATAGGAACAGAAATGAGATTATTGTACATTATATAGGAAATGAAGGATCTGCAAACGAACTACAATTAAAGCATCAGAATTATAGCTACAGATGGCAATTACAGTTATAACAAAATAATACCAAAGAGCATCAAGCATATATAATGATTTAAACTGAACTAGCATAGGCGATATTATTACATGTTCATCTACGCCGCTTCAAATTCAAACAGCTATTACTAGGCACCGTTAACAAAGGTTGTATTTAATAGATGCTAAAGCTATAAAGGCAAGGAAAGAGAGATCGGATTTCTCAAATCGTAATGCTAAGCGTCGATTTTCTTTGAGTTTAGCGAA
>NZ_JARGYT010000021.1:0-17855 GCF_034470605.1 Candidatus Cyrtobacter comes | reverse complement strand
TATAGCCTAGGCAAAAGAGGTTGATATAATAAGATGATAATATCATTGGTTAGTTATAATATTTTCGAATGGGAAGAGCGTATTCTCTTAGAGAAGAGGTAATTGAAAGTTTAAAAGCCTGTAAAGAAGATATATGTAGATTATATAAAATAAGCAGAGCAACCAGATATAGATGGAAAACAGATATGAAAATACTGGGAATTATAGGTCTAAAAAAGGATATCAGATAAAACCAATGACAATACAAGATTAAATTTAGGGAATTTATAGAGCAAAATAACGATAAAAGCAGTGAAGAGCTCTCATTTTTATGGCCACAGAAGGTATGCAGACGCACAATATAAAAGAATAGATTATGGTTATACGAAGAGAGATGCTGGTAAGAGATAGGTTTATAAAAGAAATTAGCAAGATGGACAGTGGTATATATTATAGATGAATAGAAGATAATCAATTATGTATTTTAGTAGAGTTGGGAGTAGATGTTATGATGAATTCAGACATAAAGAGAGAATATATCAATGATTGCAGCATTAAACAGCGGTTTGCTCCAATGATTGTTTACTGCAATTCTGATGTATTTATGATCTATGTTAAAGAATTCTTAGTTAAGGAATTAAAGAGAGGTCAAGTTGTTGTTATGGATGACATAAAGTTTCATAAGAATGCAGATGTAATAGAGGAGATTAAGTCAGTAGTTGGATGCGAAGTATTGTTTTTAACTCACCAGATTTAAACCCAATTGAGCATTATTGGTTTAAGATTAAGCATTTAGTTAGAAAATATAGAAGAAAATTTGTACAGACACCCTAGCTTATGTGCTAAAAACTGTCTCAACCTCTTTTGACAGCTATACTTCATTTCATAAGTCTCAGAAGACAAAAGAGCTTATAGAATCAGTTAAATGTAGAGTAATTTTCTTACCGCCATATTCTCCTGATTTGAATCCAATAGAAAAATTCTGGGCTAATATGAAAATGTGGCTTGAATATAATATAGTAATTTTTAATGAACTATTCGATGCTATTTCTTGCTTTTTTTAAAACACCTAATTCAACCTAAATTACTATACTTCAGCTTAATTCACTATAAATGAAAATACTCTAAAATTAATGCTCTTTTACTGCAAATTAGCTAAATTTGATATGTGCTAAATTCGATATGTGACCAGATATAAAAATCTTTCTAAAGATAAATGGGCTCCAATATCATATACTTAAAATAGGTTTTTTTTCCTGAAAAATGCCGGAATATCGAATAGTTCGCCCATCGGTTTATTTTTCTTTTTTATTTTTTGCTGGTCAAGCTTCTCAACCTTATCTTCAATCAATGTATCACCAACCTCCTCATCGGTCGGCACTATTGGCTCTGGTAGTACAATAGAAGTCTTGAATTTTTCCTCTATATTTAAAAATCTTTCAGAGATATGTGGGGTATCATTTTTTAAGGCTCTTCGTATCTCATTTTTATGAGTACTTGCGGCAGAAACAATACTATCATCACTTTCTTCATCACTTTCCTCATCCTTTTCTTCGAGCCCACCAATTCCAGTTGCTACAACAGAGACGGATATCTTGCCCTCAAATGAAGGATCAAAAGCAGAACCAAATATTATATCCGCTTCTTTACTAACCTCTTCTTTAACTCGAGTCGCAGCTTCATCTACCTCAAATAAGGTCATATCCATTCCGCCAGTAATATTTACCAATATACCCTTCGCACCTTTTATAGAAGGTATATCCAATAATGGATTTGATATAGCTGCCATTGCTGCATCTTTTGCTCGATTCTCCCCATCTGCAATTCCAACACCCATCATGGCCCTACCCTTTTTTTGCATAATTGCGTATATGTCTGCAAAATCTAAATTAATCAAACCTGGTGTAACTATAAGATCAGTAATACTTTTGACACCACAGAGCAAGACATTATCTACCATCTTAAAGGCTTCAGTTAATGTTGTTTTTTCATTCGAGACCCTAAAAAGGTTTTGATTAGGTATTATTATCAATGTATTAACATGCTTCTCTAGTTCTATTAGACCAGCTTCAGCAGTTTTCATTATTTGAAGCCCCTCAAAAGAGAATGGCTTTGCAACAACTGCAATTGTTAAAATATCCATGGCTTTTGCTATCTCCGCTATTACAGGAGAGGCCCCCGTACCAGTGCCACCACCCATACCAGCAGTAATAAACAACATATTACACCCCTCAAGCAAGGCCTTTATTTCATTCCTTGATTCTTCTGCAGCCTCCCTGCCAACCTTGGGGTTTGAGCCAGCACCAAGACCACGCGTCAACGTAGCGCCAATTTGCAATTTATTTTCACACGGCGATTTAAATAGTGCCTGAGCATCAGTGTTTAGCACAAAAAACTCAACACCAGGAATACCGTTAATAAGCATATTATTAACCGCATTACCACCAGCACCACCGACGCCAAAAACGCAAATTTTAGGACTCAAATCTGGGGTATCAGAAATCTCTATCCTCACATTTAGAATAGCAGTAAAAGTTCCACTTATTATGAATGTGGCATAATAACATAAAAAACATTAATTAACCACCTTGTGACTCACTTTGTTTTACATTTTTTGGCATCTGCAATTTATACCCAGCAAGACGTACAGTCCTTATTATATCAAAATCATCATTGCTTGCTGTTAAAAGCGCTTTTCTAAGCCTTGTTATATGAACATCTACAGTTCTATAATTCACTTCTGTCCTACCCTCCCATACCTTTTGTATCAACTCGTTTCTATTAAGAACAGTGCCAGGTCTCTCCATCATTATTTGTAAAATTTGAAATTCTATTGGCGCAAGCTTTATCTCTTTGCTATTTCTAACTACGGCACAACTCTCAAGCCGCATTTCTACATCATAAAAACGTAAAATACTCTCGGAGAATGCAGGTCTTATCCTTCTAAAGACAGACTTAATCCTTGAGATCAATTCAAGTGGAGAAAATGGCTTCGAAATGTAATCATCAGCTCCAGCATCAAATCCAGCAACCTTATCCATATCATGATTCTTTGCAGTTAGCATTATTACAGGTATATTCTTTGTGCTCTTCAATGCGCGCATCTCTCTACACACATCTATACCACTCTTACCGCCAAGCACCCAATCAAGTATAACAAGATCAGGGTGACACTGAAGAATTTTGTTCATAGCCTCTTCACCACTTTCTATAATATGCACAGCATAACCATTTTTTCTCAAATTATAAGAAAGTACAGTTGAGACAGCTTTATCGTCCTCAACCAAGAGTATAACAGGTTTAACTACATCGGCCATAATACTAGACTAACTAATTCAATATATTAAGTAAATACCCAAGTGAAGCTGCATAAAAACTATAAACAAAAAGTTGTATAAAAGGGCCTACAAACACATTTTTGTGTGAATATCACAGCTACAAGAAATAAACAATTACATATAATGGCAATAAATGCACGTATAAATATATTAAACCTTAATAATACGATTACTCGCAATTATCAAGTAATATTACGATATATTTTAAGCCTCTGGTAATATCATATGCGCGGGGTCAACCATGGATTGAAACTCCTCTTTCGATAGCACTCTACTTTTAATAGAGGCCTCCTCTAGACTGATATCGTTATCATAAGCATACTTGGCAAGCTTAGCAGCCACATCATACCCAAAACGTTTTGCTATAGGCGTAACTAACATCAATGAGTTATGTAAAAACTTATCTATATTTTTAAAATTAGCTTTTATACCAGCAATACAATGAGATCTAAAACTGTTAAGGGAATCAGATAATAATTCTATGGATTGCAACAATGAATATATCATTAATGGTCTAAAAACATTCAACTGCAAGTGACCACTTGAACCGCCTATGCTTATAGAGGTGTGGTTACCCATAATCTTAGCACATACCATAGTAATGGCTTCACACTGTGTTGGATTTATCTTCCCAGGCATTATGGAAGACCCAGGCTCGTTTGCTGGCAACGATATTTCTGCAATTCCGCATCTAGGGCCGGAGGAAAGTATCCTAATATCATTTGCTATCTTCATTACACTGCATGCAACGGTATTTAATGCACCACTTAATTCTACTATTGCATCACTAGCTGCAAGCGCCTCAAACTTATTCTCTGCACTGGTAAAACTATAGCCAAGCTCATTTGATAAGGCCTGTGAAAATTTTTCCGCAAAACCCTTCTTTGTATTTATTCCAGTACCAACAGCCGTGCCGCCCTGTGCAATCATTAGCAACCTCCCCATACACGCCTCTATCCTCTCTATAGAATATTTCATTTGATATGCGTATGAAGAAAATTCCTGTCCCAATGTGATTGGCGTAGCATCCTGCATATGCGTCCTTCCTATTTTTATGATATGATCGAATTCCTTAACTTTAGCGTCAAAGCACTCTCTCATTTCCATCAATGATGGAATCAGCTTCTCCCGTATATGTATTACGGAGGCAATATGCATGGCAGTTGGGAACGTATCATTAGAAGACTGCCCCATATTTACATGATCATTTGGATGTACTGGTGATTTGCTACCAGGCTTACCGCCCATCATCTCTATTGCCCTATTAGAGATAACTTCATTCACATTCATATTGGTTTGAGTACCAGAGCCCGTTTGCCATACTGATAGCGGGAAATGCTCATCTAATTTACCTTCTATTACCTCGTTTGCAGCCTTAATTATATAGCTCGCAATATTTTTATCCAAACCAGCAATTTCGCTGTTCACAATAGCAGATACCTTTTTTATTGTTGCTATCGCCTTGATAAGGGGCAACGGCATCTTTTCATTTCCTATTTTGAAATTTTCTAAAGAGCGCTGAGTTTGCGCCCCCCAGTATTTATCTGAGGGTACATTAACCACCCCCATTGTATCACTTTCCGTTCTAAACATAATAGTTTATAGTAATATTGGACCATAGGGTCCATCTTACTATAGGAATGGAAATTGCGCAGCAGTTTCTATTTTATGAGCAATTTTAAACATGGAAGCCTCATCAAAAGGTTTGCTTATTATTTGCAAACCAAGTGGTAAACCACCATCTCCCAATACTGTAGGCACAGAAATACCGGGAAGGCCCGCTAAATTTGCTACTACAGTAAATATATCGTTCAAATACATAAGTACCGGATCAGTCGGCTGATTCTCTGTATCAAATGCAACCGAAGGCGCTGTTGGAACAAGTATAGCATCAACTTGCTCAAATGCATTCAGGAAATCATTCTGTATTAACCTCCTTACCTTCTGAGCCTTAACAAATGAAGAATCATATTCTGACGAAGAGAGTATATAATTACCAAGCAACATCCTTCTTTTGACCTCAATACCAAAGCCGCCCCCCCTTGATTCTGAAACTAACTCTTCAAAATTTTTAGCCTCTTTTGGTCTATAGCCATACCTTACACCATCATACCTGGAGAAATTAGAATATGCCTCCGCAGGGGCAATTACATAATATACCGCCAATGAATATTTGGTGTGCGGCAAAGATATATCTACAATCTGAGCCCCAGCATCTTTTAGATATTCCTTACCTTTATTCCATAAAGAAAGTATCTCATCACTAATCCCATCAATTATGTATTCTTTAGGAATGCCTATTTTCATACCGGATATTGAATTTTTGACAGATGATACAAAATTCGGCACTGGCTCCGGTGATGTAGTTGGATCTTTCTCATCTACACCACAAATTTTTTCAAAAAGTATTGCGCAATCCTCAACAGAGCGTGCAAATACACCGGCCTGATCTAACGAACTAGCAAATGATATAATGCCATACCTTGAGCATCTACCGTATGTAGGCTTCGCCCCAACTATTCCACAAAATGATGCAGGTTGCCTAACAGAGCCACCGGTATCAGTTCCAAGAGAAGCAACGCATGCTCTTGCCGCAACAGCTGCAGCAGAGCCACCTGATGAGCCTCCAGGAACCATTTTTAAATTTGGATTATCATTCCTTTTCCAAGGGTTCAACGCCGCCCCAAAATAGCTATGACAATTAGATGAGCCCATTGCAAATTCATCCATATTAGCCTTTCCAATCATAACGGCCCCATGCTTAAATAGCCTATCTGTTACCGTAGATTCATATGGCGGGATAAAATTTTCCAGCATTTTTGAGCATGCAGTAGTTCTGATACCTTCTGTACAGAATATATCTTTAACAGCAATAGGTATCCCATCTAACGAAAATTCGCGAGATCTTGCATAGCGCTCATCAGATTCTTTTGCTTGCTTCAACGCAAGATCAAAAGTTTCATATACATACATATTTAGATCTCTACATTCCTGGGCGCGCTCTATATATGCCTTAGCAAGCTCAATGGCAGAAATTTTTCTTATTTTTAGAGCAGAAATTAACTCTCTAATACCCCAGGATAAAAGCTCTTTCATCTACGAAATTGACAAAACATCTATACCAGCTCGTTATATGAAAGAAAAAAGCATATATCAATGGCCGCAACTAAATTGAAAGTTTAAACATACAATCTTAACTACGGCAAATTACCCAAGATTTACACATAAAAACATTCATGGAATACAAGTATATATAGATAGATAACAAACATTAAGAGTTGCTTTAAAGCAACAAGAATCTAAAAACTTCAACTTCTTTAGTATTTTACCCTTGTGATCACATTGTAACTTTGCTAATAATCATCTATGTACTAAACTTTATTTATATTTTACAATGAGTAAAAAAATAATTTCTGTAGGCGTTGCGGCCCTACTCTGCTCAGGCGCATCTGCCTTTGCTATGACAAATACTAACGATGAAGATAAAATGGGCTTATTAGTAACTGGCTCACTTGGTGTTGGTAGCACATATAAATTTGGCGCTTATTTAGATGGAATGACACAAAACGCAACTTCCAAAGATAAACTTTCTAAAATAGAAGTACCGTTTGAAGATAGCGTAAGCAAATTTCCTTATGGCGTTGCAGGTGGTATAGAAGCCACATACCTTATGATGCCAAATATGGGTATTGGCTTGAATTTTGGTTATATGCATGAAATGGCAGCTAAACCTGCAAATACTTATGTAGGCGGCGCAAAAGAGGGTACTAGTGAAGT
The DNA here is from genome assembly GCF_034470605.1 of Candidatus Cyrtobacter comes. NCBI lineage: Bacteria > Pseudomonadati > Pseudomonadota > Alphaproteobacteria > Rickettsiales > Candidatus Midichloriaceae > Candidatus Cyrtobacter > Candidatus Cyrtobacter comes. The sequence continues at coordinate 10,761 of NZ_JARGYT010000021.1, read as the reverse complement.
AAAATTCAGCATGGCTACAATAGGCCTGAATGCAAGATTCTGCACACACTTAACAGATTCTTTCTCAGTTGCATTTAAAGTTGGCCCAACACTTAATTGGACAAGAATTTTAAACGCTGCTGATATGTCATATCAATGGGCAGCTGACTCTGCTCTAGCTAAAGAAGACCCTAAGCAATCCGTTACCCGTAATGCAACTTTACCAGCAAATGCATCAAGAAGCTTTGAATCTGCACTTGGTATGAGAGCTGGCGCTGATTTCATGTTCCATCTTGATAGTGGTTTTATGGTCGGCTTATGCTATGAATATAATTTGGCAGAATTTAAAGCCGCGCTTAATGCAGCTGCAGATAAGATAAATGATACTGAGATAGGAAAGGGCGATGTATCAGGTGGTGGAAATTATAAGCTAACTGGCGCACACTATGTTGGAATTACAGCTGGTATGGCGTTTTAAGCTAATTTAATTAAAGATAAAGCCATGGGTGTTTTTGCGCGCATGGCTTTTTGCCTTTGTGGCAAGCCAAAGTGCCATAAAAACCGATGTAAGTTTCGTTACTTTTCTAAAATCACCGCATTATCAGCCCCTTTTGTATATGCAGGTAGATGAAATTATTATCAAACAAGCCCCAATAGCAGTCATATACCCAATTAATTCTGCATAAAGTATATAATCCATAATTGCGGAAAATATTAACCTAGTGAAATCAAACGGTATAACAACACTTATAGCCACACTTCTATATGCAATAGCCATCATAATAACTACAGCCAAATTAATTAGTGATATGACAACCAGGCCCAAGATAAGATTAGATTCTTGTAATACATAATGTTCTGTATCTTTAAATAGAATCAACACAACAAGGGCAATAAGGAATTTTATAAATTTTGGAAGAAATACAGCGGATGATATGCTGTAATTTGTAGACATTATTTTAAGTATCAACGCACTACAAGCCCATAAAAATGAAGCAAAAAGAGGATAAAAAGAATAAAGATTTAAATTTTTTGTTGGCCTTAAGATTGTTAAAGTACCAATAAAGCCAATAAACAATAGTACCCAGTGCATCCTTGATACCTTTTCTTTTAGAAAGATAGATGCTAAAAGAGTAATGAATAATGGTGTGGTAAAACTTATCGCAACACATTGTGATATCGATACTTTATCCAGTGCAGATATCCAAAATAAAAACCCTAATAACCCAACCCCACCTCTCAAAAAATTTAATAATGCTATCTTTTTATTATAAAACAGCATTTTTATTTCATTTTTTTTGAAAAAAACAACAGGGAGCATCACAAGCATGCCAAATGCGCTTATATAAAAGAACATTAAGACCCCACTGACATTACTGGAGATTAGATATTTTTGTAGATTGTTATTAATAACATTCAAAAAAGATGCCCCAATAATGAGTAGAACGCTCTGGGATTTATTATTCAAAGACATCACCGCTAATTTTAGCCACTTGAAGAGCGCAATTTACCAAAAACAGTTGATACAAGCATATCTGGTAACACAAATATAACAAATGGGAGCAATAGACCTTTTAAAAGCTCTATTGACCAGCTACTGATACCCAAAAGCTGAGTAAAGCTCAGAAGCTTAAATAAAGCAAGTGCTATAAAAAGAGAAGGAAATCTAGCAATTAATCCTTTTGGTAAATCTTTATCAAAAGTACCAGCGGCACCCAATGTGCAAGTCATAAACACAATGCTTATAAACATAATTATATGGTATTTCTGCAATATCTTGCAATCTCCTACCAAAAATAGTAATGAATAACTTAATAGTATTGTAAATACTATTACAACGTATCCAAGAACCCTATCTTTTTTCACCAATTGATGAGAGATCTGTATTAAAACATAACCTATCAGCGATATGCCAGCGCCCGCAAGCACATCATAATGTGAATGGAAATGGAAAAATTCATACGAGCCACAAATACTGATAATAAAAATCGGATAAAGCATATATAAAACCGCCCCCCATCTTTTTAAGCCTATTGCAAGACCAAAATATGGCATCGAGATTGAAACTGTATGAGTACTTGGGAATGAAAAATCTGATCTAGAATTTTTTAACAACGGATCTATTGTGACCATCCACCACGATTTTAGCATCCCAACAGGAGGAATAACCAAACATCTTATAAGCATAGAAAGAACAGCAATCCTCCTATCAACTATATAATAGATGAATATTAGTAACTCATTAGGACAATTAGTAAATAACCTGATTATATTATAATACTGCTCTAAAATATTCTGCATAAAAAATATCAAGCCATCATTGCAGAAAACTCAGCACGACATACTAAATCTTGCTCTACGAAAACCTCTCCTTTAAACTTCCAAAGACCTAATTTTGCCCCTACTTTTTGTATATCTATTTTTAAAACATCACCAGGTACAACTTTTTTTAGAAACTTAGCATTATCTATAGAGATAAAATAAGCTATCTTACCTTCTGGATTAGCATTACCATAAAGCGCTAAAACCGCAGCAGCCTGTGCCATTGCCTCAATAATTAAGACACCAGGCATCACAGCAAAACTTGGAAAATGACCAACAAGATAGGGCTCATTTGAAGATAGGCATTTTATAGCAGAAATACGCTCTTGAGGCGTTATCGAACTAACTCTATCTATCATCAAAAACGGCGATCTGTGTGGAATAATTTTCTTGATCTCTTCTATATTAATACCTTTCATATATACCAAGATTACTAGGAATAATCGAGCTTATACCCCTTAATATATAAAAATTCAACATATCATTTTCCTCAGTGAAAATTTTATGCTACCTTAGCTCCCTGAGAAACAAGGAATTCTGATGCAAAATAAGAGTAATTTATTATATAATTTTTCTTTTTTATCTAACATAGATAAGGCGTACCATATTGTGTCACGCATATGCCTTTTTGCATCCGTGTCCGCGCTGGTATCCGCATATTATGCAGAATATTTTCTGCAACTTGCACCGTGTAAACTGTGCTTGTATGAACGTGTACCATTTTTTGTTATGTTGATATCATCCCCATTTCTACTTGTGACTAAAAACATAAGATTTTATTTTATGTTTATAATACTATCCGCCTTATTCATAAATATATTATTATCTTTTTTTCATTTTGGAGTAGAACAGGGAATTTTTAAATATCAATCACTTTGTACCGGCTATATTGGAAATCCATCATCTGCTCAAGAGCTGATGATGATTGTCAAAGATGCGCCAATCGGAAACTGCTCCGTACCTGCCATAGAGATATTGGGCCTATCGCTTTCAATATGGAATGGATTATTTTGCTCATTTATCTTTGCATTAATTATACTAATCTTGGCCTATGCATATTCTAATAAAATCAAAAAAAGAGTATATTAAATCCTTGATCCGAGTAAACCATGCCGGAGAATATGGAGCAAAAAGGATATATGAGGGGCAATTGAAAGCGTTAAGTAGAAAATCGAATCATGACGTAATTAGTAAAATACAGCATATGAAGGAACAAGAATTAACCCATTTAAATTACTTTGAGGATTTAATGATAAAAAATGGCGCGCGCCCTTCTATATTTCATAATATTTGGCATATAGGGGCATTTGGAATTGGGTTTGTTTCTGCATTTCTAGGCAAAAATACCGCAATGGCCTGCACATCTGCGGTTGAAGAGGTGATTGACGAACATTATCAGGAGCAGATAAAAATATTAAAATCTATAGATAAAAATGAAATTGCAGATACAATAGAAAAGTTCAGGCTTGAAGAGCTTGAGCACAAAAAAATAGGAGATTCTTATAGCGCCACAGGCCTCGCTCAGATCGGAATGAAAATGGTCACAAGATTTATTACAAAAACCGCAATATTAATATCAAAGAGGGTATAATATTTTTATCAACCTTCTAATAATACTACCAAATTATCATATAGCTATTAAAGTTAAATTAGCATAATAAGATTAACAAGCTGTAATATAAGAAGTATTACGATATCTCAAATAAAACGGCTATATCTCTTCTTACAAATTTCAGATATCATGTTGGATATCTGGAGCCAGATCTCTTTCGTCCATTTTTATGAATAAATTTAATAAAATTAGAAGAAAAACTTCTTCGCTTTTCCCAAAGCTTATGGGCTTAAGATATAAAAAATCAGACATAGCCTTTCCCAGCATTATCCCAAACATCAAATATACCATTTGTTAACAGTTGATTTATAGCTACCCTTGAATAATTTTTTATGTTGATGGGTATTTGATAGCACTTATCTTCTTGAGGACCAATTATATAGCGAAGACAGTATAAAATAGCGCAATAATTACTCTAGCCTCTTAAGTCCTATTTAATATGAAGTTTTATACTTACTTAGCTATAATAAATAAAAAACGCAACGCTTTATATATAACTTTGAGGTATATAGATAATACCGCCTATGCTAATTCAGCCTAAATCACTATAGCCGAAAGCTTATTGATTATACTTCTTTATAAAAGCTTACCCAGTGTTATTTAGCAACGCTATAAATACTGCAATTATTGCGCAATTTCATAATAACTCAAAGCAATAACACAGCTTGATCACTACCAAGGTTCTTCCATAGACTTATTTAAACTTCCCTTTCTCTCTTATACCTAGAATTTGATTTTTAATATACTTCTTAGATTTTCAAATCTACCATTTATATTTTGCAATTATAAAGTAATTCAATATATCTCACCAACATCAAAATACTATACGATATTGCGCCAACCCTTACAAGATTAATTTATCCCCACAAAACCGCTCAACTCTTACCAATCATTTTAGTAAAATCCTCATAGCTTATCGAAGAACGATCGGCTAGCTTCACATTAACAGCATTTTTCACCGAGGAGACATAACTCTTAAAAGATTCCATACTTTTACTAGCAAGAATAAACTCATCCTTAACCTTGTTTGCCTTTGCTGGATTAATCTGAACGCCATTATAGTGAACTTCATAATGAAGGTGCGGATTCGTAGAATGCCCAGTATTACCAACAAACCCTATAATTTCACCCTGCCTCACCTTGCTACCTGGGCCCTTGCCTCTCGCAAACTTATTCATATGGGCATATAAAGTGGCATACCTGTTATTATGTACTATCTTAATATAATTCCCATAAGAGCAACTTCGATTCATGACCCTTATAACACCATCAGCAGCAGCAAGTATGGGTGTATTTATTCTTGCAGCATAATCCAGACCCTTATGCATTCTAGAGTATTTATGTATAGGATGCATTCTTCTTCCAAATCCAGAACTTATCACAGCGCCCTTTATAGGGGTTTTTAAAAACGGCTTCTTGATGCTATGCCCATCTTCATGAAAATACTTATGGCCCCCAGAATTAGGAGCATCATACTTATATATCGCAATGTTGTTATTTTGTGATTTGAGTTGGGCGTATAAAATATCCTTCACGCTATGAACCCTGCCATTCGAATCTTTCGATACCGAATAAACAACATTTAATTCACTTCCATGATAAACCTCTCTCTGAAGATCCAAGCTATGAGAAAATAATTCTAACAATGCAGAAAATGCCTTTTTATGCATCTGTATCTTGCTTGCAGTATTATATAAACTACTCTCAACCTTTCCTCTCATTATCACAACCTGGTCTTGCAATAGTAACGGCAACACCCTAGCTTTGTATAGATTGTTATGGTAGTTCACCTCTACACTAGAATCATCAAACTCTATTTTCATCTCTCGTATTATATTATCTTCTATATTTTTTAAATACGAAATGAAGACCTGCTTACCTGGCGCCAATCTATTAAGATGATAGACTTTATTGACAGAAGTGGATATAAAGTGTGCATTCTTACTATCTATCCCAGCACCCCTTAGTATAGATTGCATACTATCTCCCTTTTTTAGTTTAACAGAAACGTGTGAAGAGCTACTATCCTCAACAATATCTTGCGCATCATCTGAACCCTGTATGATGCTTTCTTGTTTTAATTCTTCATCTTTAGATAGCAGAGAACTCTCATTATCTTTACTAACATCGTCATCATAAGAGTTACTATTATAATTTTTAGATGCAGAAGAGTCTCTTTGTAAACCATTTCCAAATTTCTTTACAAAACGAACTGATACAAGGCCTGATATTAATAAAAAGCAAAAAATTAAGACATACTTATTGCTCAAATACCTTCGTATCATCTTCAAACACAAAAAATCTAAGAATAACGAGCTTTAAAAGAGATAATACAAAATCACATATACCCAAAGCTACAGGCTCAGTCGTAACACAATAATTAAATAAAACCAAGCAATAAAACTTGCCAGCACTTACCTAAATACAGATATAAAATAAAATAATATAATATAACAAACTATTATTTTAATATTTTTCTTTATGTTTTTTTCTTTGTTTAAGTAGACAGCTATATTTTATACTGTTATAAGTGCGTGAGCAGAGTTCCTCGGTAGCTCAGCGGCAGAGCAAGCGGCTGTTAACCGCTAGGTCGTAGGTTCGAATCCTTCCCGGGGAGCCTTTGTATGGTTCTTTATTCTTGTGCCCATTGGGTGATAGTTTCTCAGCACCTTGATACTTCCTTGAATTTTGCACAAAAAATTATAGATGATGGTGGCATAGTTATCGCTCAGACCGATACACTGTTTGGTCTTGTATGTGACGCAACAAATATTACCTCCCTTGATAAGCTGGCGGCCATTAAATGTAGAGAAAATGGTAAGCCGTTTCCTGTTTTTGTGAAAGATCAGAAATCCGCCGAAAATATAACTATATTTAATAGTCATGCTATTAAGTTGGCGAAGGCTTTTTGGCCAGGGCCACTGACAATTATTCTCAAGCTAAGAGAGAATTCATCCATGCCAAAAAAATACTTTAGTGAAACCATAGCACTAAGGGTCCCAAGAAATGATTTTTTGCTTAAGTTATTATATAATATAAAGCACCCTTTAACTGCCACAAGTGCTAATATTAGCAATGCGCAAGACCCAAAAAGTTTAGAGTTCCTATTAAGAGATGAAATTTTTCTTAAGATAGGAAACGCAATAATTGATGAGCACAATAATGTAAGCGAGGCTTCAACTTTAGTTGATTGCACAACTAAAGTTCTAAAAATAATCAGAATCGGCGCTATTAAAGAAGCGGATATACTTAACGCATCCAGAAGTAGATCTTAATCTATGTTAAAAACCATTGAAACTAAAATTCATAATTTGGTATATAATGTATGCAAATCCACCAGCCGCAAGGCCCGCCGCAATATCATCAACCATCACACCTAATGCACCTTTTAAATTTCTCTCAAACCATCTAATAATCAATGGCTTTCGTATATCAAAGTATCTAAAAAGAATAAACCCAATCAAGAATGCTCCTGTTTCATAATTTACGATCTTGTTGGAACTAAAAAACTTAATAGAAAGTTTATAAAAAAAGTCATTTGCTACAGAAAATGCTATTAATTGCCCAACCACCTCATCAATTACTATTGAACAGTGATCACCAACCATATGTGTACGCATATATCTACTTGCGCACTTTAACCCAAGCACAAATAACACAAGTGCTATAAGCGCAAAAGACAGTGAAAGCTCTTTTCCTGATAGTGAGCTCCTTATACAAAAAAGGTATATTGGATATGTAGAAAGTGAAGCGAGCGTACCTTGAGCCAAAGGCAGCGCACCTATATAAAACCACGTGGCTACCAGGCTGGAAAAAGAGTGTTGTATTTTTATCTTTTTGTTTTTTAACAACTTACGCATAGCATATGTAAAATCATATACAGATACATCAATCCACAAATGGCGATGAGATGAAAAATATACCTACAACATTACTAGCATAGGTAACTAAACACAAAGTCAAGAAACCTACTATGTTAAATGATCTTGTTATAGTAATTTATATCAAAACCATACAAATTGCCTGTGCTAATATTGCCTCTTGCCTTCCTATAATACCCACACCTTCAGATGTTGTGGCCTTGACACTAACTTTGGAAACATCCAATTCCAATATATTAGCTACATTTTGTCTAAGCTCATAGCTGCGAGACATGATCTTTGGCCTTTCGCATATAAGCGTTACATCAATGTTTACTATTTGCGCCCCAATTTCCTTTATTTTATGAAACACCTCCTTAAGCAATAAAGATGAACTTATTCCTTTATACTTTGGATCTGTATTCGGAAACAGGACACCTATATTTCCAAGCGCAAGCGCCCCTAAAAGGGCCTCTATGATTGCATGGAGGCCTATGTCACCATCTGAATGAGCTATTACCTTATACTTTGATTTAAATGGTACACCACACAAAAAAACCTCCTGCTCTGTTTCTGAGCACTCTATCTTATGAAGATCAAATCCAAAACCAACTCTTTGTACAGACATAAACAAAAAAATCTAATCATCTTGATCTTATCTAATCTATTGATCTTGAATTGTAAAGTCTATCTGGCCTGAAAATCCATCTATTGCTGGTGTTTTTTTCACAGTAATTGAAATTTTAAAGCTATCATTAAGGAACCCTTTTATATGTTCATATATTAATTGCCCAAACCTTTCTAAAAGAGAAACTTTCCATCCATTAAATCTCTTTATTATTGATTCTATAAGCTCCTTATAACAAAAAGTGTCTTTTATTTCATCCGTCATACAAGCTATTGTATTTCTAAGGTTGAAAATAGTAAGATCTATACTTATTTCTTGTATTTGTAGCCTCTCTTCCTGGCTTACCCCTATATACAAATACAACTTTATGTCTTTTATAACGTAATTATTACTTGTATTACACATATTAACTCATTAGCATAAATTTAATTAATAAATAAGCATTTTAAGGCGCGTACTATGTTTGACCTAATATCAAGGCAAAAAATGCCAGAAAACATATTTAAACTTAAGTGCAACTTAATGCAATTAATAAGCAAAACCCACCCAGAAACAGATCTATCTACGGTTGAGGGCGCTATACATTTTGCATATAACGCACATTATGGGCAATTTAGAAAATCTGGTGAAGAATACATAACTCACCCACTTGCAGTTGCTGAAATATTAGCGCAACAAGGCTTTGAAACAGTCTCAATAGTTACAGCAATATTGCATGATACAATAGAAGATACTTATGTTGAATACGATGATATAAAGAAACATTTTGGGCTTAAGATAGCAAAATTAGTAGAGGGCGTCAGTAAATTAGGAAAAATAAAATACGCACATATACAAATGCAGCAAGCTGAAAATATAAGAAAACTACTACTTGCTATGTCAGAAGATATAAGGGTGCTTTTAGTGAAACTGGCAGATAGAATCCACAACATGAGAACAATAAATAATATTCAAGATGAGCGCAAAAGGAGGAGGATAGCTAAAGAAACACTAGAGATATATTCAACTCTTGCCGAAAGAATGGGAATGAGGCAATTTAAAGAAGAACTACAAGATTTATCATTCCAAGTCTTGTTTCCGGATATTTTTGACTCAATAAAAAATAGGCTACTTCTCTTAAGTAAGAAAGGTAGCCCTTCTGTGGATATGATTAAAAAAGATATGTCATCTATAATGGAAAAATGCTCTATAGATGCAAAAATATCTGGAAGATTAAAAAGCATTTACTCTATATGGGGAAAAATGCAAAAAAAGAAAACAACATTTGAGCAATTATCTGATATCCTGGCATTCAGAATTATAGTCCCCAAAATAGAAGATTGTTATAGAGTAATTGGCGCGCTGCATTTGCATAAAAAATTTATACCAGGCACTTTTAAAGATTATATAAGCATTCCAAAGGAGAACGGTTATAGATCTTTACATACAGTAATAATAGATGATAATTTTCAGAGAATTGAGGTACAAATTAGGACAGAAGCAATGCATGATATTGCAGAGTTTGGAGTTGCCTCACACTGGTCATATAAACAAAATAAAAGCCTAGATTCTATTAATGAGATTTCACAATTTAAATGGATAAATCAGCTAATAGAGATGCTGAAAGATACTAAAAACCCAAAGGAATTTTTAGAAAGCGCAAAGCTTGAGATGTATAATGATAAAATATTTTGCTTCACACCAAACGGTAGTTTAATCTCTCTACCAAAAGGGGCTACAGCTATAGATTTTGCGTTTGCGATACATTCTGATCTCGGTTTACATTGCTCTAAAGCTTTAATTAATGGAAAGTCTGTTAAAATCACATCAAGGCTTCAAAGCGGAGATCAAGTTGAAATAGTTCCTGATTTTTCGTTATTAGTAAATAAATCATGGGAAAAATTAACTGTCACCTCTAAAGCACGAAATGCAATTAGGAAGTTCTTAAAACAGTTAAAGCACAATTGCAGATCAAATATAGGCAGAATACTGCTTATAAAATACTTAAAAGAAAAAAACAAAGCATACTCTAAGGAAAATATTCATCTGATTTTAAAACACTTTAATATAAATTCTCTTGCTGAGTTTTTATATTTCGTTGGTATTCAAAAAATACAAAGACAACATATAACAAATTGTATAGAGAACATGAAGCCAGATAAAGCGTTTTTATTATTGGGCATGAACGAAGATGTTTAGATAGTATAGATCAAAATTATTCAAGACCCATTAAGAAGCTACATGAATTTGAAAATTTTCAGACCTCATAACTGGCGCAATACTAACTATATAGCTAACTCAATATAAAACGTCATATAAAATAAGAGTTAAAAAGCTAGAGCAATGTGTGGAGCGGCGGATTTGCTTTGCCTGAGTCCATT
>NZ_JARGYT010000020.1:0-18183 GCF_034470605.1 Candidatus Cyrtobacter comes | reverse complement strand
GGAAACAACCTTTTATCCATCTAAATACCATATTTATCGCCTCCAATATAATATTGCATCTTTTCCATTATTTGGCAAAACCTTTGTTAACAGTGCCTAATGTATACCGCCATATTTTATAATGTTTTTTAGTTATTATGCTATGAGATACCATCAAAAGCTATATAAACCATATAGTTATTATGCGAAATAGAAAATAAGTATATTTATTACGGGTAGGAATATAGCTAAAGCGGTATAAAATGATTACATAAATAGTAATTTTGTTAAACTTAACTCAATGATAACTAAGCTATTTTCAAAATTAATCATGTGCCATTTTTATGACGCTTTAGCTATAATATGTTGAATGGTTACCTTTTTATGACAATGCCACATAATCATATGTACCCTTGACCATTTGGCCGCTTATGCTCTCCTGTGCATATTCACAAAGATTATTTGACAACTTTACAACACTTGAAAGCCAAATTATTTTTCATTGAAATTTCCAAATATTTAGGTTTTAAATCAGAGCTAATCAGCCATACTAAATTGTTATCATAACTATTTATTTTTAATGACAGCAATAAAGGCAGCTTTAGGTATGTTTACATTGCCAACAGAGCGCATTCTCTTCTTGCCCTCTTTTTGCTTTTCTAATAACTTCCTCTTTCTAGTAACATCACCACCATAGCACTTGGCTGTTACATCTTTCCTAAGTGCACTTACCGTTTCTCTTGCTATTACCTTACCACCAATTGCAGCTTGTATTGGTATGGCAAACATATGTCTTGGTATTATATCCTTAAGCTTTGTACATATTTCACGCCCTCTACTTTCTGATACACTCCTGTGTAGAATCAATGCTAATGCATCCACTTGAACACTATTTATTAGTATGTTTAACCTTACAAGGTCACTCCTTCTGTATTCATGCATCTGCCAATCGAAGCTTGCATACCCCCTTGATCTTGATTTTATATGATCATAGAAATCGAATACAATCTCATTTAATGGAAGATAATAGCTAAGTATTACCATTGTTCCACTGTAGTTCATGCTTTTTTGCTCCCCTCTTTTCTCTGTACAAAGTTCAAGTATACTACCCACATATGCAGTAGGGACCATAATTGTTGCCTCAACCCATGGCTCCTCCATGTAATTGATTTTTGTAGGGTCTGGAAGCTCGGAAGGATTTTGCACATATACGAAACTTCCTGATCTAATCCAAATTTTATACACAACACTTGGAACTGTTGTAATTATATCAAGCCCAAATTCCGCCTCTAATCTTTCCTGTATCACTTCTAAGTGTAAAAGACCTAAAAATCCACACCTAAACCCAAATCCAAGTGCACTAGAATTTTCAATTTCATAAGTAAAGCTCGAATCATTTAAGCCTAGTTTTGCAACAGCATTTTTAAGTATTATAAAATCAGATGCTTCAGAAGTATATAAACTACAAAATACAACAGGTTGACTAGGTTTAAACCCTGGTAGAGCAGATGCATTTTGATTAGTGGAATCTACTATTGTGTCACCGACCCTACATTCAGAAACATCCTTTATTCCCGCTATTATAAAACCTACTTCACCACAAGAAAGAAATCCTACATCTACCTTTTTAGGTGTAAAAACACCTACCTTTTCAACTTTATAAGTTTTACCAGACGATAACATTTTGATTTCTGTACCAGATCTTATTGTACCATCTATTACTCTTATAAGTATTACTATACCAAGATACTTATCATACCAACCATCTACTAACATTGCTTTTAGCGGCGCAGAAGCATCGCTCTCTTTTGGTGGAGGGAGTTTTGCTATAATTTCTTCTAATAATTTGTCAATACCAAGGCCAGTCTTGGCTGAAATTAAGATAGCATCTGATGCATCTATTCCTATTACTTCAGCTATTTGTTGCTTTGCCTTCTCTGGATCTGCGGCAGGAAGGTCTATTTTATTAAGTGCAACAACTATCTCATGTCCATTTTCAATTGCTTTATATGCATTGGCCAGTGTCTGAGCCTCTACCCCTTGGCTTGCATCTACTACTAATATAGAACCTTCACAAGCGGCAAGTGACCTACTGACCTCATAGGAAAAATCAACGTGTCCAGGTGTATCTATTAGATTTAATATATACTCAACACCGTTACTAGCTCTATACCTAAGGCGTACTGTCTGAGCCTTTATTGTTATACCCCTTCTTTTTTCTATCTCCATAGAATCTAGTACTTGGTTGGTCATTTCTCTGGATTCAAGCCCACCACACAATTCTATAAGCCTATCCGCTAGCGTAGATTTGCCATGATCAATATGCGCAACTATAGAAAAATTTCTGATAACTTTACTCATTCACCTTATAAAGCAGCATGGCATGAAGTTAGGTTTTTACATTTGGTACATGAAATTATCAAGTATCAAATTATTATATGCACTAATATTAGGTATTAGGATTACCTACTACATATAAAGATTAAACTGGATGACTGTTAATATGGAGGAAGAATACTGGTCACTCCATATGATTTTATAATATTTCTGACATTTGAGGCCCTTTATCAGCTACTTTATTTGGGACTCTTAACCCACACTTCTTTAATTGGATATTTTTTTGCCTGATATACTGACCAATCCTTATCTTAAATTTGCCATACATACCATCATCTGTACATAATACAGATGGCACCGTGTTAACTATCCACCTTTTGAAACACTTGTAACTAAAAATTCGAGACATTTGAGTGTATAACTATCAATTTCTTTCTTAATTAAGAAAGTTTTACAACTACAACATTTATAGATGAGACAAGGTTACGACCTAAATATGAAGCTATATTAGTTTTTATCATTGATTCAGACATCTTAACCTTAAGTATGAAGCCACTATTTCTTACGCCCAAAATGAGCTTGGCATCCAATTTAGAAAAAACTAATTTGACAGGAAAGCAAAGCTTTCCAATATCAGCGCCAACAATTTTTTCCCAATGAAATACAAGTTTCTCAAAAATAGAACCATTTCTTAAGCAATGTTCTGAAACAAATTTATCAACATATTCAGCAACATGTTTAAACATATTTAACTAAAAAAGAATTTTGCTTTGAAATTTTTTATTACGGAGGAAAGTTCAATTCCACGATCGATCAATGCATCAACATCTTGCTCATTTCTAGAGTAAAGTAATTTGAGCGCAATTGAAGTATAGATCCCGGCTAATAGGGACCTCTTGGTATAAAAATTAAAATCAGTAGATGTATCAACGCCGGCTTCGCTCCAGATCAAATCTACAGTCCGCCATAAATACCTAATGCCAGTAAGGTAACACGATGTACTTAGTAATTTCTTAAATGTTGCACGAAACAATATCTTATTTTCCAACATAAGCTTGAAAATTATGCTTAAGCACAGCTTGATTTTTTCATGAGTTCTAAGATTGGAGCTATCATATAATTTATAAGACTCCAACATTTGGTAATCGAGAGAATACAAGAAGAATCCTATAATATCAACCGTCCCCGCTGGAAATAAAATTCTACCAATTGATTTATCTAAACCAGCCTGAACAGAGCAGGTTTCCGGAATATCATCCAGCCAACCAGATTCCAAAACCTTAACTTTAGCATGATCAAGTATCTTGCTCTTGAGAAAAGATTGGTTATTTTGGACGCACATAAATACCAAACTAAGTTTTAATATAAGATAAGAGGAGCAATAATGATTAGTCAACATATAATAGTAAAACACAAACAAGAAGATTTTTCAAAAATGAGAAAGGCTGGCAAATTAGCGGCTGATCTTCTTGATTTTGCTGAACAAATTATAGAACCCGGTATTACAACCAATTATATAAACGAATTATGCCATAAAATGATCATAGAGAATAATGCTATTCCCGCCCCATTAAATTACAATGGTTTTCCAAAATCTATCTGCACATCTGTAAATCATGTTGTTTGCCATGGGATACCTTCTGATAAAATCTTAAAAGTTGGCGATATAATAAATGTGGATATCACAGTAATAGTAGATGGATGGCACGGTGATAGTAGTAGAACATTTTTTGTAGGCGGTAAATCGCATTGTAATAATATGACTATAAAGCTTGTATCAACCGCATATGAATGTATGATGTTAGGCATAGAGAAGATTAGGCCTGGCTTAGAGCTAAATGAAATTGGAAGAGTTATACAAAACCACGCAGAGAGGTTAAAATTTTCTGTAGTGAGAGATTATTGTGGGCACGGTATAGGAAGAAAATTTCATGCAGAGCCTAATGTACTACACTATTATCACCCAAATTATTCCATAACCTTAGAGCCTGGAATGTTTTTTACTGTAGAACCCATGATAAATATGGGCAAGCATGAAACAAAGCTATTAAGTGATGGTTGGACAGTTGTTACTAGGGATAAATCATTATCAGCACAGTTTGAACATACGGTAGGAGTGACCGAAACAGGGTTTGAAATATTTACTAGCAATTAAACTATATTAATAAAGAAATAAAAATTGCTTATTATATTGGTGCCATTATCCTATGAGCAGGATGATATATTCGTCCATTGATTCAGATCTTTAACTTTTTTATGAAACCTCCCCTTATTATTGCCATGATAGGATGCGGGGTTTGTTGCTAGTTTATGATTTTTGTGAGTTATTCTCAATAATAATCTGCAAATTGCACACTAGAGTGCTTTTGTTTTATGCCCAATTTATTCGTGTATATTACCAGGCACTTAAACTATTTTTTGATACTTAACGCTCTTCTTTTTTAAGTCGCTTTATTTTTATTCAGAGTTTTCATTTTGTTTTGAAGAATTATTGTTGGCAGATCACCTTTTGAACTTTAAATTTGCAGAAAAATCTAATTTGCTATCTTGGATATAAACTAATATCTCAAATTTATATCAAGCGCCCTTTATCTCTATAATTCATCATAATAATCTTATTCATTTCAAATCTCATTCTTTTATGATCAGTAAGAGAAAGTATCGGCAATACCCTATCTATATTAATTTCACTATGCTGAATCATAACATTTAAAAAACTAGCAAATAGCTCTAGTCCTTCTTTATTTGATAAAAGATCAATAAAATTTCTCTCTATTATTTGCTTTTTATCCTCTTCATACGTGTAGCTTATGAAAATCTTTAATAACGCATTTTGAGCTTTATCATTTAAAAGAGCTTCCAATATTTTTTCGTTACTGGTTTCAGATTTATCTATAAACCCAAGAATGGATTTGATATTATCTCTGACCTCACCTAAAGAATTAGGCTCCTTATATATAAAATCAGCAACTGCTTGAACTTTAAAATCATCTTTAGATAAAAGAAAAAGGAGGCGATCTAATTCCTTTTGTGAAAATTTTGATAATGTATTCAAAAAATCTGAAGGCTGCACATTTGATAATACATTATCTATATTTAACAATATTGCCTTCTTATTACCTTGTGGGGCGAGATATAAAGCAAGATGCTTTTTTATGGTATTTAATATAATCTCTTTTCCAATTTGATCCTTATATAATAAATTCAAATCTTTTTTCTGCTTCTCATGGATAGGAAATAAAAGTGTAACGCCACTAATATCTACATGAGGAACATGCATTTTATTTATTGCTAAAATCAAAGTTTTCAGTGAAAAAACATCTATCTTAGAGTTAGCAAACCCAACATTTTCTCTTATTTCTAAATTAGAAAAATTAGTATTCGATATCTCACAACCCAGGAACTGAATATCACGAAATATAGCAAATTCGAAATTAAAATTACTGATCTTAGCCTTTAAAAGAGATAAATTAGCAATGTAAAGCTTTGAATAATTTTTCTCATTAATAAAATTTTTAACTAATGAATTTTCTTTATTAATATCAGTATAATAATCAATTTTGTGTAATATCTTATCCAAATAAGATATCATTTTATCTTGAAAGAAAAATCTTTTTATAAAACCAGGAATTAAATCTATATTACATGCTATAATAATCTTATCCTTTATAAATTTAAATAATATTGATCTCATTTCTTGACCAGATCTAAAGATCGTATAAAACAATCTAAAAATACTTTTATTATCCCTATATACTCCATATACTTCAAATAATTTTGCTATAGTAGTTGGAGATTTTACAAGATTTAGAAAATTTTTTGCATTTATAAAAATATCAGATTCATCACCTATAGCATGATTAATCAACTTTATTATGAAAAATTCATACTTATTTAATAAAGGAATAATTTTTTCTATATATAAGCTATTAAATCGACCATTTTCTCTGATTTTTTTTAAAAAAAGAGCCAAATAATTTTTATTATTATCTACATTATCTTGAATATTATAACATAATTCTCCTATTACCCGTAGCAACCCCTCATCTGTTAAAATTTCTATAATATCTAGAACTATGGGCACTACCTCATGAAGAAAATTCTGAAAATTATCTATAGAAGTTAGATCTTGGTATGAATTTGCAACACTTAAAAAAAGTTCTTTAATGTTCTGCCTATGTTGCTTAATAATATTAGAAAGATCAATTTTCGATAGAAGCTCTATGAGCATCTTATCTTTTTTTAAAACAGAAGATATTTCAGTTTTCTCTAATAAAAAATGGTCCTTTATAATTTTGATTAACACATCAATTATAATAGGAAAAGAATTTTTCAAATAAACATCAGAAGAACCAGATAAAAAATCTATAAATAATTCTTTATTTTTTTTTAATTCTAGACACAATTTATTAAACGAGTCTATGATTTTTAGAATATTATCATCTCTTTTAATAAATAAAAGAACGGCTATATCCGTAATATTTGCTATTATAGCAGTTTCTAAAAATTTTAATTTAAACAGCTGTTCTGGGCTGCGAAAAAGATATAAAAAACCTTTAAATGAATTAAAAAAAATAGAAATTGTGATATTGGAAAGACATATCTTTAGTATATCAATCATACTAAAGATAACATCTCTAATAAAATTCTTAGCTTGCACATGTGTTTCCGTATCCCGCAAATTCCTAAAGAAGATATTAATAATAAAACTCGCAAGATCTTTAATATTTTTCTCTTCTAAAATTATTAAATACGCTATAGATACATTAGAAAAAATATCTAAAGTTTTTAAAAAAGTACGTATTAAATCAATATTAGCAGTTGTTAATTGACGTGAAATTTTTATAATAGATTCAAATTGCCTATCAAATGGAATACTCTTCTCTAATAAAGACATTATATGTAGCCTGGTTGCTTTTATTAAAATTGATAATACACAATCACAAATCTGAATAAATTCTTCCTTTGAGACATTCACTTTTTCTAAAAATGTTTTAAAAGGAGAAATATTTTCACTTAAATGCCTCATTAAACGTATAATATCCGCTCTACTTTTATCAACAAAAGATAAGCTAATTTTTAAAATTGAAATATCTCTTATAATATTTAAGAAAATTATATAGTGAGTTTCTGTTATTAATTTTTCAATATTGCTTAGAACACCTGATAAAAATAGTGATATGTATTCCTGAAAACTAGTTATAAATTCTTTAGAGAGGCTAGCACTTTTTAAAATCTCAGCAATAAATCTGGTTACTAATTCAGATTTAATTATATTGCTCTTAATGATATTTGAGAATAACTTAATTGAATCTTTTCTGATTTTACTCCTCTTTTCAAACAGAGGTAAATTGCTACTAATGGTCTTGATACAAGAAACTATGTACACAGAAACATCAAGAGAGTGCAATCCTATATAAACCCTATTTATTAATTGATAAAAAAAACCTTGAAAGGTATTAAGAGTTTTACATAAATTTGCCTTATCATGATCAAGTAGGGCATATTTTAATGTTGCAACAATATTAAAATTTATATTTGGGAAAGATAATTCATTGCGTACGCTGCGCTCTATAACATCCGTATCTATACTAACTTCGCTGTACTTTTCACCTATCCAATGATCCGCCACATCTCTAGCAACTTTGATAGTTAGCTCATCTATAATAATTTGATTAATACAAACCATTATATATGGCTCTAATTCCCTTATAAGGGAATTTCTATCCTCTAATGTTTTTAAAACAGATTCATCTTTTAAAAAGTCTAGATCAGCACATTTTTCAATTAACGCATAAAGATCTCTCTTTAAATTATCAGGTAAATCCTTCTCTATATCTAATTGACGAAAGTTACTAGAGATTCTGTCTAAAAGCTCATTTAACGATCTAGAATTTTCTGTATCTAGAGCTATTACAACATCAGATATTTTTTTAAAATTTTTTTTTGTAATATTATATCTCGCAGATACGAATTCAGCCCAACTATAACTTTTAGTACCGCCCCTATTATATTCTATCTCCCACTTTAATTTCCATTTATACTCAGATCTTATTTTAGAAATATTATCTGAAGTAAGCTCTAACGACATCTAAAATAAATTAGCACTAAGACTATTTACTAGTATGACCTATTTACATAATTCGCTCAATATAAAGTTGAGTGACCTTCTACTATGTGGAATCTCTGTATTAAAGAAGGAAAATAATTGCTTTAAAAATGCACCTAATACCTCAAACCATTCTAGAAAATCCTCAAGTTTAGAAGGAGGTTTAGGCATTGGGATCAATACATTGCTATATTTACTACCAACATCCTTTGTCACGGCCCTTCCAGACCTTGGAGATATATATGCAAGATTATCCACCGCCCCCGTAACAGCACATCGCCCTAAATCAAGCCCAAACCCCGCACTAGATAATAGCTGCTTTTCAAATTCCAAATAAATTTGGAGAAAATCCGCTCTATTTTCAAAAGACATAGAATTAATAAGCTTCTTAAGCACTATATAGATACATGGATGCGGCTCATGTTCTTGCAATATTAATGAAACCATATCTATAGCTGAGGCAATCAGTGCTGTTTTGAGTGGGTTTAGATATAAATGGCAAGTAGCATCAAAATATACATCAAATGTATATGTACCAAGCTGCTGTTGCAACCTAGCCTTCCATTTTACATTCACAAAATTCCCAATATGAGCATTAAAAGCCCTTCTCCTCATAAGCCCAGCAACAACACCGTGCTTTGCCAACAAACACTTTACAAGCAAAAATGATTCTTGGAATTCTCTAAAAGAGATTACTATTCCATCATCTTCTATCAACATATGGATTTAACTCTTTTTACGCAACTCGGCGTAAATATAACGCTTTGGCACATATTTTTCTCAAAACCCCTTAGACCCCAACAATCAGTCACCGCAGTCATAGAAAGAACAGACGGCTTTTTGACAATCTCGTCAACACCCATAATACGACCCTGTAACTTACAATAAAAATTTCTATTACCTTTCATGCAAGAAATAGCAACAGCCGCTAAAACACCTTCTGGTGCACCTCCAGTACCTATGTAAAGATCAATCTCACCCAACGCCGCCCTTATTACACCCACTAAATCACCATTTTCTATTAGTATTACCCGTACATTTAATGACCTTAACTCTTTTATAATTCCTTTATGCCTTTCCCTATTTAAAACCATCACCTTAAGCTCTGAAGGCAAACACCCCTTAACTGCAGCTAACAGTTTTATATTTTCTGTACAACTATTTTCTATTGATAAGATACCTGAAGGTAAATTAGAACTATATGCAATCTTTTCCATATATACATCTGGAGACTCCAGCAATCCACCACTTTCAGAAATTGCAACAACAGAAAGTGCACCATCTAAAAATTTAGAACATGATGTAGTACATTCTAAAGGATCAACAGCAATATCAACCTCAATACCACCACTACCAAGAATTTCACCTCTATATAGCATAGGAGCTTTATCCCTCTCCCCCTCACCTATTACTATATGGGCTCTTAGATATGACTGCATGCTCAAAACAGAACGAATAGAATCAACAGCCGCCTTATCTGCCGCATTTTCATCACCAAGACCAGCAAATTCATAAGCCGCACCAGCCCCACTTGTTGTACAAAATAGTGCTGTGCTTTCAAAAATATCAATATTATTCATAAATTTGGAAAAATCCCTTTCAGTTCATCCCATTCCCTGGCAGAAAGCCCACTATTCTCTTTTGAAATATGAACCCCTGATAATCTATCATGTATAACTTTTATTGCAGTTTTAGATAAATTAAATGAACCACTCGAATAATTAATAAACGCATCATACACACACGGTACCCAACGCTTTAGTATTTCTAGCATCTTTTCAGCATATACCCTAATTTCATATTGAGCATGATGATGAGATCTCAATTTTAAAAAATGCATTAAGTTATGCAGATCTATCTTCCAATACCATTGTGTATAATAATTTAATGTTAAATTCATCCTTGCAAGCTCCCTTGCAACACCGTTCCTAGATTCATCTAATACTTCCCCCGTTTCTTCATCTATATTAAGCATATATGCATAATTTTCATAACAGCGCTCAGCATCTTGCCTTAACATATCTAAAATCTTTTGAGAGTCTTCGTGATCTAAAACCTCTCCCCTACCTTGTTTATTAGAAATAGATTGATAAGAAATCTGGTCAGCAGAAGGAATATAGAATTCCTTATCAAGAATTGAATATCTAGCAGAATATTCATTAATATTAGCCGTTCTATGCCTTACCCACTGCCGCGCCACAAATATAGGAAGCTTAACGTGTAATTTAATTTCGCACATCTCAAAAGGCGTTGTATGAGCATGCTTCATTAGATAATTTATAAGCCCCTTATCCTGACTCATCTTTTTTGTGCCTTTTCCATACGAAACCCTTGCTGCTTGCACTATAGCGCTATCATCACCCATATAATCAATAACCCTTATAAAGCCATGATCAAGTACATTAATTGGTTTATATAAAATCTCCTCCAACGCCTCAACAGTTGGCCTTAATGTCTTACTCTTATCTAATTCCAATATTTGATTATTATCCATCCTACTTTAATATAAAACACATCTCATCTTTACCCATCAACCCAAGCTGAAGCTTGGCAAATTCTTCTAATATTTCTAAATCTATACTCTCTGCTCTTAAGCTATAAATTATATGCTCAAGATAGCTATTTTTCTCATTTAACTCTCGCAACTCCACCTCTTTAGTCGAAATCATATCTCGAATCTTAAAAAACTCCAAAACTCCTCTTTCGCCCAGAGCTATATGGTAAAAAAAATATGAAAAAATTGACAGCATAAGCAGATAGTATAGCGCACCATTTAAAGACATCTTTTATAACCAACCCGCTATGAAAACGCATAGGGCATTTTAAAGTAGAAAACCAAAGTTTTCAATAACTACTAATCCAAAAGATAATGCAGAAACTTAGGCTATTTGGCAATCCATCCACCACCTAAAACTCTTGTACCATCATACATTACACATGCCTGACCAGGCGCTATACCCGCATAAGGCTCATGCAACATTATGCTTGCATGCCTTTTATCATTTGCAAAACTTACTGTTGCCTTTGAACCTATATGAGCAGAACGCAATTTTACTGTACATTCTATTTCTTCACTTATATAATTTGAAAGTAGATTTATATCTCTAATACTTAACTTATTAGATAGCAAATCCTCTTTATCCCCAACAATAACTTGATTCTCCTTTTCATTTATTGAAATTACATAAAGTGGCTTATTACCAAAGGTCCCTATACCCCTTCTCTGACCTATGGTAAAATTCGATATACCTTCATGCCTTGCTAAAATTCTCCCATCTTTGTAGACTATATCACCTTTAATATTTGCTAGTGGTGAGATTTTTTTTATAAAATTCTTATAATTATCTGAAACAAAGCATATATCCTGACTATCTGGCTTTTCTGCAATCTCTAGACCATATTCTTTCGCAAGCTCCCTTGTCCTAGATTTATTCATTTCACCCACTGGAAACTGCAAAAAATCTAACTGCTCCTTCGTGGTAGTAAACATAAAATAACTTTGATCTTTGGAAGCATCCATACCTTTATGAAGCTCTGCCTCCAAATCACCAGCAACCTTCCTTACATAATGACCAGTTGCAAGAGAATCGGCCCCGAGCTCTCGCGCAGCACGCAGTAAATCCAAAAACTTTATCTTTTGATTACATTTTATACACGGAATAGGGGTTTCCCCACTTAAATAACTATCTACAAAATCATCTATAACCTCCTCCTTAAATCTAGAACCATAATCAAAAACATAATGAGGTATTCCTATTTTTTCCGCAGCCACCTGCGCATCATGTATATCTATCCCTGCACAACAAGCTCCCTTCTTTCCCTCTATAAGACCATCATCATATAGCTTCAGAGTAATGCCTAATACCTCATAACCTTGGGCCTTAAGTATAGCGGCGGATGTGGAGCTATCTACACCACCAGACATGGCCACTACTATTCTTCTCATCACAAACTACTTTTCACTAGGAATACAGCGTTTAATTAAAAACTGCTGTAATACGGAAAGTATGTTACTCCATAGCCAATATAAAACAAGACCAGAAGGAAATGATGAAAACATAACAAGGAAAAATACTGGTAAAAATTTCATGATTTTTGCCTGTATTGGGTCTGTAGGAGCAGGGTTCATTTGCTGCTGTATATACATACTCAAAGACATTAAAATAGGCAAAATACCTATTTTCAAAAATTCAGGCGGACTCCAAGGTATAAGGCCAAATAAATTAAATATACTAGTTGGATCCCTTGCAGAAAGATCAGTTATCCAAAAATAAAATGGGGCATGCCGCATCTCTATAGTAACGTATAATACTTTATAAAGAGCAAAAAACACTGGCATTTGAAGAAGGATAGGCAAACACCCAGAAAGCGGGTTTACATTGTTCTTTTTATAAAACTCTATAGTAGCCTTTTGAAGCTCCATAGGATTATTTTCATATTTTTCTTTAATCTTTTGTATCTGAGGCTGGAATTTTTTCATTTTATTCATCCCTATAAAACTCTTATAGGAGAGCGGTAATAAAAGCACCTTTATTAAAACTGTTAATATCAATATGGCGAGGCCAAAATTACCAGTAAACAAATATACCTCGTGAAGGAATAAGAAAATAGGTTTTGTTATGAAGTATAAAAATCCAAAATCTACAGCCCTATCAAACAAGCTTACATTAAACTTTTCTTGATAGTAATCCAACACATCTAGCTGCTTTGGCCCTACAAACAAATTAAAATTAGTAACCGATGAGTCGTCAGAAACCATAGTCTGCGCAGGAAGAAGATAACTAACCCTATAGCGACCATCTGCATCATTAGAGAAAACTCCACTAATCTTAGTAGAGCTGTTTTCAGCAAATAATGAAACTAACCAATATTTATCAGAAAATCCTACCCAACCACTACTATCTTTATATGTAAACTTCTCTCCATCTTTCAAATTACCAAAATCAACCTCTTTTAGCGTTGAATTTATGGAACCTATAGCCCCCTCATGCATTATACTAGAAGATTCAGCCCCCGCATCAACTCTCTTTATAATAGATCTACTTCTAATGGTGAAATTTTTATCAGATAAATTAACAACTCTTTGAATAATATTAAGCAAGTACTTATCGTCTAAAGAGACTTTAATCTCAAAACGAATACCAACATTATTCTCCCACCATAAATTTACGTGATCTACGCTATTATCTAATATATTCCACTTTGTATTTAGGCTTGGCAATTCAATACCTTTCTCACTTACCCATCCAAATTCCACAAAATACTCTTTTGAAGTGTTACTTGGAGAAAGTAACACTAATTGCGACCCATCCAATTCATTAAAATTCTTCAAAACCAAATCATCTAACAACGCGCCTGTAAGATTTATCGAACCTTTAACTAATTTGTTTTCAAAATTGACACGATCAGAGCTCAGCATCACATCATCCCTTGAAACAATCTTTTCTACCCGCACCTCCTCATCACCAATCTCATCATGCATCACTTTTTCATGCTTACTATTATGTTGTGGCGCAAAGAAATATTGCGAAAGAAAAAGGACAATAGCACTCAGTAAAACCGCAATAGCAATTCTGATTTGATCAGACATAAATTATCCCAAAAAAATTAAACCGGATCATCTCCTCCACTTGAAAAAGAATTGCAACACAAGACCCTCCTAATAGCCTTCAAGACCCCAATAAAGCCCTCTTGTCTTATTACCTTAGCCGCATAGCATGAACAAGACGGAGTAAACCTACATACATTAGGCATTACAGGCGAGATTATATAGCGATATATGCATATTATAGCAAGAATAAGAACTATAATTGCCGTTTTCACAACCGAAAAAAACAACCTCATACATAAACATGCTGAAAAATATTTCAAGAAAGCGCTGCTAGATTAGAAATTAACTCTGCTTCAAAACGCAATATAGAGCCAGGCTTGGATGCAGAAAGGGCCTTCCTAGATATAAACACTACAGAAAATGAAGACGAAAGCTGAGCTAAAACCCTTTTTGCACAAACTCTTAAAACTCTCTTACACCTATTCCTAGAAACAGCTCCACCTACTTTTTTACTAGCTATAACACCAAAACTGGAATTAGAATCTTGCACCTTAATAAAGAGCGCAACAAACAGTGGGCATATAAACCTAGAACCACTTGAGAGCAGAACAGAATACTCAGAAGAGGCCTTTAAAGCCCTAATATCCTTCCCAAAAGTACCCAAAGCAAGAATCCATTATACAGCTATAGCCTTTCTTCCACAACTTCTTCTATTTCTCAAAACAGCCCTACCTCCTTTAGTTGCACTTCTAGCTCTGAATCCATACTTCCTAGCTCTTGCTAACTTGCTTGGCTGATAAGTTCTTTTTGTTGCCATTTTTAAAAAAACCGTAATCTAAATTGCAGGGAATGTTAACTAACAAATCGTTTATGTCAATCCTAGCTCAGTAATTTGAAAAATTTTAAAGCGGCCTACTAGAGTAGATGATTCAAAAGCACGAAGGCAAATTTATCGAACCTTTAACTAATTTGTTTGCAAAACTGACATGATCAGAGCTCAGCATCACACCATCCCTTGAAACAATTTTCTCTACCCGCACCTCCTCATCACCAATCTCATCATGCATCACTTTTTCATCTTTACTCCTAATTATTAGGATACCTCAACACAAAAGCTTAGTTATTAAGAAATTATTCACTCCAAGCCCCTCTTTATGAAAAATCCTAAACTAATCTTTCATATAATACATATACTATAATTAGTATAATCGCATTTTTAGCAACCGCTATAATTGTACTTTTTAAAAAATCTACTTATAATCGTTTAGTGGAAGATAACCACATGAGACGAGATATCGATCATCGCACAAACCTCTAATCACAAAATTATTTATATTTTACATAATGTCTACACTTGATAATACCACGTACAATCTCATAATTGGCACACTAACTGGGGCGTCCATGTCCTGTATTACATTCTTCATGAGTAGAAAAATAACCTTACAAGAAACAGCCATTCATACCTTAGTCGTTGGCTGCTCTAATGCACTAATACAATACATGCTTGACACAACTTTTCTTGCTAAAGGCAGCACAGCACTGAAAGCTGTTCAATATGTGTTAACACAAGTATTGCCATGCTTTTTAGTCTCTGCTGCTTGTAGTCATCTGAAATCAATAAACGGCCCTATATCTATAGAAAGTTATGCACAGCCCACTGATGTATTGAAAGCAATAGCTAAAGGCTTCGCTCTCACAACACTGTGCGTAATGGTCTCAGAACAAGCAACAGGGTTAGCCCCTAATTTATGTCAAAAAGCTTTCGGTTTAGTATCAGCATCCGTAAGCTACGGTATGAAATTATTTTATAATTCATCGCCATATAATGAAGAGCTACATTTAAGGCGCAATAATGAGTATAATTCAGAATGTAATAATGTAGATTAGATAATATATGAGAGGCTATAAAGCCATATGTTATAGATAACTCAGTTTATTAAAAACTATTAGTTATATATCTTTGTAGCACATAAATACATAAAAAATGGTTCTTATCGCGGAATTTATAATAAGGTTAGTGTATCGTTTTGGCAGCCCACACTACAAGGGGTTTCATAAACTTCTCATATATAACTATAGTTAGTTAATAATGTCATAGATTTCTGTTGACCTTATCTTATTATTTCGGTATCTAGATTCTCTGTATATCATTTTAGGTTCGTTTACTGTTATGTCTTTTGGAATGGTGGCTGATTTTTTACATCTTACCTCTTTGTGGATTATCGCAATTTTTTCAGTGATCATGGTCTCTGGCTTTAGTTCCAAGTTCAAATTACAGACTTACTATAGCTCAGTCTTCGTACTATGCATCACAGGCGCTGTATCCGGCACTCTTCTTCATGCATGCTCTACTATATGTACCCATTGTACTTTTTATGCCACAGTTGCTGTTTTAAGCTTAATATGCGCACCTAGTACAAAATTAGAAGTGAAGGCAGCATAGCATGGAGCTTAGCTTAGTTGCGTCTTCGCTCTTTGTTTGATGTTGTATATCACAATTCATATATTCGAAGACACGCTTTGAGGTAATGTTTCTTAGCATCACGAATATTTGAATTTTTAGTGAGTTAATATGGTCTTTTTTCGCAACAAGTGGATGTGGCGAGCAGAGACCAATCACTTGAGGTTGTTATTTTTATATTAGGATCAAGTGTTGTGTTGATTTTGCATAATTATCCGAGCCTCTCTTGAGCGATCGCGTAGTAAATAAATTTAAATACCAAAGAAATGATACCATGATTTGCTATGTAAATTGAATTTGATATGCTAATTTGGCGCTTCTAACATATCAAGCGCTGCGTCATTTTTTCGCATGCGAACATGTGTTTCAATAATGCCTGGCACCTCCCAAAACAAAATTGGGCAACCTTGTTGCTCTTAGGCAGCATGATTTAGGCGGCAAGATATTGAGCATAGATGTTTGAAAAAATACACATAATAAGCCTCATAGCGCATCTATAAAATGCAAATAACTCAATATAGATTTATAAAGGAAAGCACTAAATTATTTACAAAAAGGAAGGGGAAAAAGAAATATATGAGCTTTGTGAGGTAAAAATATAGTTGATAGGCATTGTAATGCGCGCTCTAAACCCACCATCCTGCATAGATATTTAGAATAACGTTTTTTTTGAGTTTGTCAGCATGAGACTCGAGTTTTTAGCTTCTATAAATCAAATTTCCGCTACTATAAATGCTTTATTTGAGGCAACGTAGATATAGTAAATCAAGTTGAGTGCGTATTGAAGAATTTAACTAAAGCATCGCAAGATGACTAATATGAGCTCTAATCCACCTCTTAGCCAAGAATTTCTCAATCGGGTTCATATCTGGTGAATACGAAAATATTAGTTTACAGCCAACAGATTCAATTAATGCTCTCTGAGATTTATGGAAACTAGCATTATCCATCACCATAAATTGGCCGGGGCTTAACCCTTTGATTAAAAAATGTTCTACCCAATAATTAAAAATCGGTGTTGCAAGAACCGTTGAAAAAGTGCTATTGACTTGTGATTAACATATCTAGCTACAATGTTTCATATTTACCGCTCTTTTTAAGTTTTTCACTTTTTCATCCTCTGTCTTTGTAAGCGGTAAGCTCGATGCCACTCTCATCAATATATACAAGGTTTTGAGGCAGTATGTCTTTAATTATTTCTTGATATTTATCTCGCTTTTCTGCCCCCAGATAGGAAAAGGCTTTTTTTTATAACTACCACTATAGCTAAGATAGTATAAAATGGCATACTATATAGTAGATATGAACAAATGTGAGGTAAAATGACATTACAATTTCGAAAGAAAGTAATGAAATTACATGCAGAAGATATGAAGATCTAAGTTTCTACATATCTATTAGAACCTAAAGTAGATGGAAGAAGGCGATAGAGCCTCAGAAAACTAGGAATAACCCGTGGAAAAAGCTCAGTAAAGAAGCGTTAATACGAGATATATTGGATCATCCAGATAGCCATGCTAAAAGATTAGGAATAATTGACTCATGTATTAAGTATGCAATAAAGCGTCTAGGGATTAGTTATAAAAAAACACTAAATCATCCAAAGGCGGATCCCGGAAGAAGATTTGTCAGAAGGTTAAAGAACCAAATAGTGTAGTCACGAGATAGAAGGCGTGATATAAGAAGATAGTGAGATCAACTATTAAATGGTATTGATAGTGACAGAAGCACATCGTAGGCATG
>NZ_JARGYT010000019.1:0-18223 GCF_034470605.1 Candidatus Cyrtobacter comes | reverse complement strand
GAAACAACCTTTTATCCATCTAAATACCATATTTATCGCCTCCAATATAATATTGCATCTTTTCCATTATTTGGCAAAACCTTTGTTAACAGTGCCTAATACATACAAACGTAGAAAGGAGCCAAAATCCAGATGCAGTAAAATTGAATACAGGCATTATATATAAAGGCCCAAATCTTCCAGTTGATATTGATTATGACCTCGAGATCTCAGAACAGGTTATTAGTGAGAGAAATCACTGCATAGCAAAAACACATGAAAATTCAGAAAGAGAAAAAGTTGCAAGCAGTATACAGAACATTATGGGAAGGATAGGTGATGGCGGATATGCTGTAGATCACTTTCAAAATGTAATGAATAGCATTCAAAATATAACATCAAACAGCAAGATACAAAGAATCGATGCTATAAATTCTTTAAAAGAATTGGTACAGTTCTTTGGTAATGCAAATACTGGATTTAATGAACTAGATTCAGATCTCGATAAAAAAATATCGGATTCAATATTTCATGTAAATGGAATATTAGATAATATACGCGAAGCAAATAACTCTCTGAGAGGCGAAAAGCCAGGAACAAAAAAATCTGAAATACAAGCCGCTATATTAGGACAACTTGCCACACTAAGTGAATATATAGATATTGAGTTTTCTTTTGATGCAGATGGATTAATCCAGCTAAATGGAGCAAGTACAGGTATGCTGCTGGCAAATGGAGATACATCATCATTCCTTAAATATGTTACATCTGATGAAGATATTATGAGTACAGGATTCAGTAAAGGGGCCATAGTACTCAGTAGAAAGGACTCAGCAGGATATGAGATTTTTGGCGGAGCACAAGTGGTGCATCTACCAGATAATAGTAATTCTAAGATGGAAGCTGGCAGCATCTCAGGCCTCATCAAAGCAAAGAATGAAGATTTATACTCACATCAGCGTTGGATAAATGCCACATTTAATTCATTCTTAGCAACAATAAATAAGCTACATAATAACTTCATGCCACAAAATGGGGTCGAGATACTATCCGGTCAGCGCGAATTAACACTCCAAAGCGTAATACCAAATTCTGGTATTTTACAAATTGGTATTATGCCAGATGAAAGCACCAGCCCTATGGAAGCTTATATGAAAAATTTAGAAATAGATCTCGCTTCTTTAAAGGGAAAAAATGGAAAAGATGCAAATGTACAATCACTTATTGATGCAGTTTCTAGTTTATATAATCCTAGCGGACATTCTTTAAGTATAGGCCAATTTTTAGATGTGAAGATGCTTATCAACACACCTGAAATCACTCAAGGAAATAAAGTAAAATTTGGATTTGAGCTTAATTTAGGAGATGAATTTCAGGATGGTACCAAATTTTTCATTGAAAGTTTTATTTTAAAAGACGGTATAGGTAATGAGATATTTAAGGATCAAAATACGAAAAGTTATGCTGCAAGCCTGTCTAGGACGAAACAGCAAGAAGCTATCGGATTAGAGTATGAGGCCAGCATACCTTCTGGTACTTTAGCATTTCCTCTTAGGGCCGAAGTTAAAATGCTTTCTGAAAATTCAGAAGCAACGGTGATCTATGAAATAGGAAATGATGGCTCTACATTGATAAATGGTTTATTAAATAAAAAGCTTAGTATAGAAGAGGTAGTGAATAAGAAGGGCAATGTTTACGATGAAAATTTATCTCAAGAATTATTTCTTTCTTTGAAAAATAGACACGGAGCTGAGATTTCTGATCCGTTAGATAATGGATTTTTAGAAATAGCTTCAAAAGATGGCCTAAAATTTGTCATGACGCATAAAGTCGATGATTCGCACGAGTCATTGATGAACTTTTTTGGATTAAATGATTTATTTTTATCCTATTCAAGAGATAGATCAATTTTTGATAGTGATAGTGATATCTCAAAATTATTCCAAGTACATAGCAGTGCTGTAGATCATCTCTCTTTAGGAAATGTAAAAGGTGGTCTTGTCGATGGTAAAGGTGAAGGTTATTATGTTGCTGGTGGTAGTATAGACGCAATTCATCGCTATACGGAAACTATTGGGCTGTTTAGATCTAAATTTGTAGATTTCACACTAGATGTAGAGCGCCACTATAATAAATACAGTAATAACACCAAATTTGAAGATCAAAAATTTCAGGCCATTGATAAAATTCATCAAGACATACATAAAAATCCATTAGAAGAATATCTTCGTAAATTGCATGAAATTACTACCTTAATGCAAGCTATGTCTCACATTATTAAACAAACACAGGACTTAGAGAGAAACTTGATAGATGAATTTAGAAGATAGGTATTTTATATGGCTTCAATGAATGGTTGTGGCGCTGCTTCTGCCTTAAATAGAGGACGCTGCGCATATGAAAACAATAATGACCTCAAAAAATATGCATCAAATATAGCGGCAGGAAGGCAATTTTACAACACAGGCTTTTCAATTGATGCAGATATAAAACCACGCGAAGCCAGAGACGCACAAGCGCTTTATCAGAGATCTACAAAAAATGAAACGAAAATAAAAATATTAGAAAATAACATTCAGATAATGTCTGATTTAAATGATGCGCTAACTAATATCACCGATTTTGTAAGTAATATCGCTAACGAATCCGGGCAATTTTCAGCAAGCGAATTGTTTAACGAGCAACATTCAGAAATTTTATATAAAACTATAAGCAGCAAGTTTAATACAATACTATCTTATATCAATAAAAGAAGCGTAGTAGATAATTCTGCAATTTTCAGCGGAGATTACGTAGAAAGAGAGGCAATACCAAAAGCCGCAACTGAATTATTAGATATTTATAGAATCAATAATGTTATAAGACCAAGAGATTTTTATAATGGTGGTGTAAAAACAAGAGTATTAGCTGGATCAGAGATTGAGCTACCAACCGCACTAGTGTTCGAGAAACTTCTAAATTGCATGGCTTCATTTTTGAATAAATTAGCTGATAACAGCAAGATTAGCATACCAATAACCCAAGAGTCATTACATGGTTTTGTACGCGAATTGTCCGATATTCACTCTGAAATTTCTAAATTATCTGGTGAGGTCCTGTTTCATTTAGGAAATATAACAGAAGAACTTAAGATATTAAGAAGCAGTGTAGCACAGGACAAAGATAATATTAGTAATCATGGAATGGTGGATAATGCTGATAGTATCAACAAATTCTCAGATAGCATGCTAAAATCTCAGACATATACAGCAGTGAGTACAGCCATTAAGGAAAATAATAAACAACTAATAAATAATGCAATGAGGTAACAATGATGAAAATTATTGTATATATTTTTTTCTGTATCTTCTTATCTGCCTGCCCTAAAAAGAATACCAAATCTGAATTTAGGGAAAAGAGGTATCCAGTTATGAATAAGGACTATATAGAAAAGCAAAAACAGCAAATTACTCTAAGGGCTGATGCGCCTAAACAAGATGGTCTTTCTAGACGAGTCTTAGGTATAACAAAATAGTTTTTAGTATAAAAAGAACTTTTTTATACTACTATGGAAAATAGTGTTTAACTATCTTTCATAAAGTATCTAGCGCAGTATACTTTTGGGATTATAAATCTTCTCTTAAGATTTGATGCTTTGGCTTCAGCCCAAACCCAACCAATATCTTGTATGTTTCACATAATGGAAGACCTATCACAGAAGTGTAAGAACCATTCAACCATTCAACAAACGCAGCCGCATACCCCTGAAGCCCATACCCACCAGCCTTCCCATACCATTCTTTTGAACTTATATAACTATCTTTTTCTTCAGAAGATAATCTCTTAAATTTTAAGGTAGTAGTAACAACCTTTCTTGAGACTTTACCATTATAAACTACTGCAATCCCTGTATATACCTTATGCCGCCTCCCAGAAAGTTTATTTATACAAAATTTAGCATCATCAACTGTTAAAGCTTTTGGCATACTCTGGTTAGAAATACTAACTACAGTATCTGCCCCAAGTATAATATCACCAGGGTACTTATCAGCAATTAGCAAAGCTTTCTCCATAGCAAGACGCATAGAAAGTAACCTATTACTCTCATCGGGTTTAGGTGTTTCGTCAATATCTGCAGAGACAATTAAATCAGGCTTATAACCGATATTACACAAAAGTTCTTTCCTCCATATAGAAGCAGATGCGAGGATAAATCTACGATCATTAAGCATCCTTATTTGGATTATTAGAATCTGGATCTGGGTATTTATTAGTAGCGTTATGTTCTTTTTTATATCTCAATACAACCCTACCTCTATCTGGATCATACGGTGTAATCTGCACTAGAACCTCATCACCTGCGAGTATCCTAATTTTATTTTTTCTTACTTTACCAGAAGTATATGCTATCATCTCCGAGCCATTCTCAAGCATGACACGAAAAGATGCGTTAGGCAGCAACTTCACAACCTTACCCCTTGCCTCTATTAACTCTTCTTTCATTAAAACCAAAAACCCAGCAACAAATCATTATAACTTATATCTTATATCTTATAACAAATAGAGACACAACTCAAATTAAGTAGTTAGTTAGGGATTAGACTTCTTGCATATATGATAAGTTCCCAATTATAAATTACAGAACTAAGATTTGGCCCCAATAGTAAATTTATTTATTCTACTTAATCTCTAAAATCCAAAATATACTCTTTCGTATTTCAGTATATTACAAACTTTAGCTAGAAGCTATATTATCAACTTTTTTCATATTTGCTTAGCTATAAGCTATATATATATTCATTGATATGATAAATAACTTATCTATAAAATTTCTGGCATCATACCATCTTTTTGAGCATCCCACATTTGTTTATAGTAGCCATTTATAGCTAACAGATGTTTATGCGTGCCTTGCTCAACTATAATACCATCTCTAAAGACCAGTATATTATCCATACTAAAGAGCGTAGATAATCTATGCGCTATCACTATTACTGTCTTTCCATCCATTAGTGATTTGATATTATTTTCTATTATTTTTTCTACCACAGAATCAAGTGCGGATGTAGCTTCATCCATAACAATAATTGGGGCATTTTTTAACATTGCTCTTGCTATTGCAACTCTTTGCCTCTGTCCACCAGATAGACTATCCCCCCTTTCACCCACCAATGTACTATACCCATCTGGAAGATTTAATATAAATTCATGACACATCGCTTTTTTAGAAACAGTTATCACTTCTTCATCTGAAGCAGTTAATTTTCCATACCTTATATTTTCCATCACCGAGGTATGAAAAAGAAAAGGTGACTGTGGAATGAAGGAAATATTCTCCCTTATTGAATCTATAGAACATAATGAGATATCTTTACCATCGATGTTAATAGTCCCTTCATCAACTTCATAAAGCCTCATTAAAAGATTTGCAAAAGTTGTTTTACCACTACCAGATAATCCCACTAGGCCCACTTTAGTACCCCCATGTATAAAGAGGGATTTCTTTTTTAAGATCTTTCTGTTTTCACTATATGAAAATGAAACATCTTTAAACTCTATATCACCTTTTGTTATTTTTAGATCAATTTTGTCTTCTTCTTCAGCAAGCTTTGATGGATCTCTCACTAAATTAAGAGATTGTGCGAGTACTCCATATTCGTATACAAAATATGACATCTCATCTCCAGCCATCCAAAGTTTATCAGTTAAACTACTTAAAGCACCTATTAAAAATATTATTTTTCCTACACTAATTTCACCTTGGGACCATAAGTAAAAAGAAAGGCATATAAGTATACCTGAACTTAATATGCTAACTGAGCTTAGAGCTATTTTTATTTTTTCTGTATAAAGTAGTGCACTTTTATATTTTTCAATCTCTTCTTCTTGGGCGCTTAGAACCTTATTCATCTCATGCTTATGGCCGGAAAACAATTTGACCATTAGATGGTTAGTTATACTATCTATTATCTTGCTCTGAACATTAGCTCTCGCCGCTGATTGTATTGATGAACGATCTGCTGCCCTAGCACAAAATATTACACAAACTATTATATGAACAGAGAACCATATAACAAACACCAAAGAAACTAACGGGTGTATATGAAAAAATAGTGAAGATGTGATAATGATGGATAAAATAAGCGGAAGAAATACTGTTAAAGTATCATCTACAAGTAACCTTGCACTCCGCGGCATATCACTTATCCTTTGTGCTATACCACCAACATGGCTTTGTACAAAATAAGAGTGAGATTGCATATTAACTTGATTAAAAGTTGCAACCCTCATATTTCCTTCTAGTCTCGGTATAAAAATTGCAAGCAATACCCCCTTAAATCTAGAACTTAGCTCTATAAGTAACCATATTAGTATAAAATATAGAACAGGAAATAGCATTGCGCTTAAATCTTTGTTATCAGCTAAGAATCCTATGGAATCTACCAAATTTCCCTCCGCATATGGAAGAAGCACAGCCATTGATATATCAGCAAAAATGGCTGATATTGCAATCATAAGAAAGCCTATTGAATGTATATTAACGAACTTAAGCAAGAACCTAAATACATTCTTTGGCAAATCATCAGAAATTACAGTCACTCTTTTTTTACCCATGGCTAAAAAGGAAAATTACCCACAAAAAAAGAGGTGCAGATTCTATACATATAATCCCATCAAAGTCAACAAGATTACTCGATCCTGCGATAAATGCAGTACCAAAAAAAAATGGGCATCTCTTAATAATTTACGCGAACCAAGACGCGCGCTTTGAGTGTACTCTTTTGAAACTGCACATGCAATTCTTTTTATATAAGAAGCCTCGATATGCCATATTATTATATTATAATAATTGATACTATATAACACGCAGCACTATCATAACACCTTGCTATAATTTTTTAGATTGGCACTATGAAATATAATGGTAGTGAAAATAAGACAGCTGGTGGTCTATGGAGGTGGGATAATGATTTAAATATGCTTGTGCTATTAGAGGCAGTATCTTCAAATTCTGATAAATCATATGAAGAAGATAATGATCAAGAAATTGGGCATGCAATAGCATATAACCATCAAATGGTTCCGCTTGGTGATTTTCACCAACACATCAACAATGAACAAGTTGGATATATAGAAATTATATTCTTGAGCAAGAAACTGATATCATTAGTAACTGAGAAGATACTCAATGCAACAATAAGACCAATCGGGATTGGCTTAGTTGATTGTAGCTTCATAATCAATATGGATGACATAGATCCGATACTTGATGCCATTGAGGATAATACAGTAAATGGTCATACATTATCACTCCAATCTCCTATGGATGATGATGCTTTTAAAAGAGTTGCCGATCTTATTCAGCACGTCACTCATTCACTAAACATTAATATCCACGAATCTAGTGATATTTCCTATACGCAGCTACTAAAAATAGCTAAGGCATTAGCTACGGCACAAACATCACATACAATCAATCTAACCAGTATATTAGATGGCGTAGCTACTCATAATCAACCATATCATTTCGATTTTTTTAGAAAGTTCGTAAATGCTAATATTGCTCATACTATCCAACTTGCTCATACCATTCGCCTAGCAAGAGATAAGGAAATTGATTTTAATTTCCTAGCCAATTTACCAAATGGTCTCACTCTAGATCTTAGCACGATTGGAGATAGCAGCATAACAGAAGCTAGTATGGAAACATTGCTAAGCGGATTAGAGCAAGCAAACTCTTCTTTAAATATTGATTTATACGGACTATTTGGCGAAGCATTTGACCATATCACTAATATAAATTTTAAAACATTCGCAACTTGGTTAGCAAAGGAGCAGAATATTTACCATTCAATAACTATAGGGTGGGGTGATACAATTGCAGATGATACAGTTGAAATTATAGAACATATACTAAAAGAGTCACGGCATACAATTACATTGGATATGTCTAGATCACAGATTAGTTTTAGTGATTACGCCCTGAATTGCCTTTATGACGCAATTAACAATTCTGCACCAGAACATAGAATAAAGGTATTAAATGGAGTTGTATCTGATGATTACAACATTAACAGCGCTTTCTTTAGCGCAATAAGAGAGCATGCTCTTAAATCTGAGCTATATGATAAAAATGGTCTTTATAAAAATACTGGTTACTACTATAACGATATAGATATTAGAAACTTAATTGAAACACTAGTAGGCGATAATGCCGCAGGCACCTTTGCAAATGAGCATTATATAAGGGTTGGAAGCACTTATATCCTTAGACCGGCATCTTTAAGCGATGATGGTAATGTTGCACGTATTATAGCAACACAGATTTCTGAAATAGTTGGGGATGAGGATACATCTTTACCAGCTGCTCGACGCATCTTAATTCCAATAAGATTAGAAAATGAAGCACACTGGGTTACTGGTGAGTTTATAATATCTGAAAATCGCGAAATTAGTGGCCAAATATATGATTCTCTTGGAGATGCTAGAAACGATCTTGTAAGCGCGACATTAGCCGAATTACAAACAATGGGCGGAACATCGGAAGATGGTGGTACAGGCTTTTATGTGACATCTACTAATGCGCCATCTGTAAATATTTACCCTATCCAGGCAGAATCACAAAATGTGTATTGCGGCGGCTATACAGCAAGATTGATAGCGAACCTGGCAATGATGTCAGAGACTGATTTACAAAATGATGCGCAACGCTCGGATATATTAATGAGACGAGAAATATGGAATATAGAGTACCCAGATGATGATGCCATGCAAAGACAATTAGATAGAAAGATAATTGATGCTTATCTTCCAGTACAAAATGTGGCGCATCTTGATGATGATGATATGCAAATGCGAATAGATATAGCTAGAAATAATCATCGCTCATCTAATCCCTTACACCAAAGCCCCTCTATAAGTGAAAAGCATGACCCTATAATCGAAGAGCATGACTCTATGAGCAAGGAAGAGGACGATCAAACAGAAAGTAAAGGGGTAAGCGGCCCTGGAATGCTTGATAATGAAATAAGAATAAATTTACTGTTATTGAAGCAATTCGGAAACCAATATTATCACAGCTCAACTTGCTATGTTGAAGGTAATATTTTGACTAAAAAAAATATCGAATCAGTATTTTACAGTTGGGAGAAGGATATTTTAGGTGATTATAACAACATATTAGCTCTAATTAGCGTCACAAACAACCACCATGAAAAGCATGCCGTATCACTTCACATCAGCACGCATGATCACATAATTAGAATAATAAATACGCTCCCAAGTATAAATTTTGATTATGAGTTAAATGAAATTAGATTAAGATTAGAAACACTTTTCAATGGATATTCTGTAGTAATTTTAAATACAGATCAACAAAATTTGGAACATGGTACCTGCGCTGATTTAAGCCTAATTAATATGTCTCAAATAATAGAAGAGATAAATTCAGATGATACTCCAAAAAATAGTGTAACTCGCAAATTAACTGAGAAAAATAAATCAGACCAATTTAACTCAAAATTTAACGCTGATAAACATAAAGTACAAAAAGCTATGCTAAAAGGTGATTTTGATACCGTTGGTATCATATTATCACAATATGATGAAGTGCACCATATGGAGCTACTCAATATCAGATACGGAGAAACTGGATTTGTAATGGGAAGATTTGTTAATACTAATGAGATAGAGAGCTATGTAGAAGCTGATCTGAGGCTATTTATAGAACCAAGTGTTAACGAGGTTTGGGATACCTTCGATGCAGTATTCATGAGCGTTGATAGTTTGTGATTAAATAAGACCTCTATAGAGGTCTTATTTCAAAAGTGAGTCATAACAGCAAGCCTCGGTGCGCTCTATAATTATAATGACTTTCAAAATAGAGTTTTTGTATATCTCTAATGACTCACTTGAATCAGCTTATCTAATAAAATCTTCATATCGTCTGGTAGATGGGCCTCAACCTCTACCAGATGATTTGTCACTGGATGCTCAAAAGAGATGTATTTTGAATGTAACATCTGTTTCCTGAATGATTTAAGCAAATTTTGCACATCTTGTGGCGTTTCCTTTAGGATAAGTGATAACCCTTTGGAATACTTATGATCACCAATAACAGGTGTTTTATTGTGTCTCATATGAACTCTTATTTGGTGCGTTCTGCCAGTTTTTAGCTGATATTCTAAAAAGCTAATTTCTGAAAAAAATGAATTTAACACTTTATACAAAGTTACAGCATCTTTTCCTATTGTACTACTTGCAACCATTGTAGTTTTATCAGAATTAGATCTAATGATTTTTGTCTCAATCTTTCCAGCACAAAGATCAAAAATTCCATAAACAAAACCAACATATTTTCTCTTTATTTCATAGGCTTTCATTTTTTCTTCAAGCGCCATGTGCGTAAATCCATCCTTTGCAATTAATACAAGGCCTGATGTATCCTTATCTATTCTATTGATAATCCCAAGATACCCATACTTGCCAGAAGAAAGTATAAGATCCATTAAACTATTATCTTTATTTCCTGCCCCAGGATGAACCGAGATGTTTCTTTCTTTATCAACAATGAGAATATTGTCATCCTCAAAAACACATTTATACATACTTATTACTTACTTAGCTCGTTAAATTTTATCTTAATGTCTTTTACGCAAGATAACACATCCACCAATGATGCAACTTTCTCTATATTTATCTTATCCATAAATTTCAAGATCTTATTTGCTATTTGAACAAATCCAATTTTTTTCTCTAAAAATTCCCCAACAACAAGTTCATTTAACGTATTAAGCACTATACAAGATTCCATTGAATCTTTCAGCACATTTTTTGCAAGGCCAAGTAGTGGGAACTTTTCAAATTCAGGGGCTAGAAACATCATATTTGTCAAATCATTAGCGGTCATTTTTCGATAATCTATTTTGATCCTTTTTGGATGATTTAATGCATATGATATTGGCATTTTCATATCTGGATACCCTAACTGTGCAAGCAACGCCCCATCAGCATACTCCACAAAACTATGAACTATAGATTGAGGATGGATAAGAACATCTAGCTGCTCAGCTTTAAGGTTAAAAAGATTCTTGGCCTCTATAAGCTCTAACCCCTTATTCATCATTGTAGCAGAATCAACAGATATCTTAGCCCCCATCTTCCAGGTTGGGTGAGCAAGCACTTGCTCAAAAGTTGCAGTATTTATAAATTCTATTGGTTTATCATAAAATGGCCCACCAGATGCTGTTAATATCACCCTATTCACTAAATCTGCATTTAGTACATCAAATAATTGAAAGATAGCACTATGCTCAGAATCCACCGGTATGATTTTTGAACCTAAAGCCTTTGCCTTATCTACAAGCATACTACCAGTACATACAATACTCTCCTTATTGGCCAAACCTATAATTTTTGCATTTCCTAAAAGAGCATCAAGCGGCTTAATTGCATCAGAGCCAGAAATAGCCATTATCGCCACATCATATTTCTCTTGCGCAAGAAGGACAAGACCATCATCGCCAACAACTATGTTATGGTTAGGTAGTAATGCTTTTAACTCTTTATATTTATTATCTGATGCAACAGCTACATTTTTCACCTGAAATTCAATTGCTTGCTCAGCCAATTTTTGAATATTAGAGCCGCCAGCAATAGCGCATAACTCAAATTTATCTCGATTATTTCTCAATATATCTAAGGTTGATGATCCAACCGATCCACTCGAGCCAAATACAGCTACCTTTTTCATAGAGAGAAATAAGTAACCACAGCAAAAGTAATGGATGCAAAGATGAGCCCATCAATACGATCTAAAACGCCACCATGACCTGGTATTATAGCGCCACTATCTTTAACCCCAAATCTTCTCTTGAAAGCTGATTCAAGAAAATCTCCAAATACAACAGCAATAGAGATAGATAATGTCATGATATAGTCAGTATATGAGAATATATCGTGTTCAAATATTAGATATATTAATAAAGGAACCAGAATTCCTGCTATAACACCAGAGTATGTCTTTTTAGGGCTAATTTTTGGAAAAATCTTAGGACCGCCAACTAATTTACCTACTACATAAGCAGATATATCAGTCATCCAGACCGTTACGAAGAAGAACAGAGATATGAAAAACCCTGTATTTGGCTCTATGCAACACTCCACATTTCTTAGATAAATCAGCGAAATAAATGATGCAACAGCTATAGCAAGACCCAAAAGAAGCCACATCACATAACTTCTCCTTACCAAAATATTATTCTTCAATATAATACTTCTATATTCCAGAAGCGAAATAAAGAGCATACAAAATACAAAGATTTTATATGGAATAGACCCAAGATAAGCCAACCAAATAACAACCGGTATCAACAACACAGATGAAATTAGCCTTTTCAAAAAATTACCTACCGCCATATCTACGTTCCCTTGAATTAAAATCTTGAATCGCCTCTAAAAGATCTTTTTCCTCAAATGATGGCCATAATTTTTTGGAAAAATAAAGTTCAGTATATGCAATTTGCCATAACATAAAATTACTCAATCTATATTCACCACCAGTTCTTATAAGCAAATCTGGATCAGGAATATTATGAATATTAATATATTCATCAAAAATCATTTTATTACTAGTATCTATTTTATGAGCATCTTTCACCATATTCATGGCGGCCTCCCTTATCTCATTTCTTGCACTGTAGCTAACAGCAATGATTAATGTTAATACTTTGTTGAGCTTTGAGGATTCTTCTATATCAAACATACTTTGGCTTATATCACTATCTATGAGTAATAGATCACCACTAAATATGATCCTGACCCCTTTATTAATAAAATCTTCTGCATATTCAGACATATATTGTCTCATTAAAGACATTATAACATCTACTTCAGATTTATCCCTTTTCCAATTTTCTATAGAAAATGCATATAAGGTCAAATACTGAATCTTATTATTTATAGCTATATCAACTATATTCTTAGCAGATTGCATACCGCTTTCATGCCCCTTCCACTGAGGAAGATTCATCTCTTTAGCCCATCTACTGTTCCCATCCATTATAATGGCAACATGCTTAGGCGCTTTCTGTATATTAAAACTCATCTGCCGCTATTTCTTTTATCCCAATCAAATCAAATTCCACATATATGGATCCTCTAGCCCCGGATCCTATTACTTTACCCTCTCCGAATTTACCATGCGTTACAATATCGCCATATGTTAAATTATTTTTCCTAAAACCACTATTAGCAGCTCTGTATATATCTATTTCATCAACGGTTTTGCAACAATTTTTTGGTATCTCCTCTAAAAATCTAGATGGAAGTGAAGTTTGTATATTACCAAATACCATTCTTGATCTCGCATAAGATATTTGCAAATATCTTTTTGCTCTAGTAACAGCAACATATGCAAGCCTCCTTTCCTCAGATAGCTGCTTGCTTTCAAACATAGCTCTTGAAGTAGGAAAAACCCCCTCTTCCCAGCCTGGTAAAAATACAACCTCGAATTCTAACCCTTTTGCAGAATGCATTGTAATAATATTCACCTTTTCATCAGTTGATAAACTATCAACATCGCTAAGTAAGCTCACATGTTCAAGATACCCAATTATGGAATCATGCGAAGATAAACTCTTAAGCACCTCGTTAACGTTCTGTGCCTTTTCCGTCATATTTTCAGCATCATATTTCTCAAGATATTCCTTAAAACCAAGCTGTAAAAAAAGCCTCTCCACAGCCTTCACAGGATCTTCATTCATTATGGCTCTACAATCTTCAAAAGTACTTATAAATTCCATAGTAGATGCCCTAAGTTTCGGCTTTAGGTCAGCTGTTTTAAGAACTTTCATCATAGATAGGCCACTTTGCTCAGAAAGCCGTGTAAGTTGCGCAATAGAAGAATCCCCAACTCCGCGTTTAGGCGTATTTATTACCCTTAAAAAGGCCAGATTATCATTATCGTTTACAAGCAATCTCATATAAGCTATTGCATTTTTAACCTCAGCACGCTCATAAAACTTTGCAC
The DNA here is from genome assembly GCF_034470605.1 of Candidatus Cyrtobacter comes. Lineage (NCBI taxonomy): Bacteria > Pseudomonadati > Pseudomonadota > Alphaproteobacteria > Rickettsiales > Candidatus Midichloriaceae > Candidatus Cyrtobacter > Candidatus Cyrtobacter comes. The sequence continues at coordinate 4,236 of NZ_JARGYT010000019.1, read as the reverse complement.
CACCAATTATTTTATAAGGCACACATAGATAGTTTAATGCCTCTTCAAACAATCTCGTTTGATAACCCGCCCTAACAAGTATCGCTATTTCTGATAATCTTATACCATTTGATTTATAAACATTAATTTCATCCGCAATTTTTCTCGCCTCCTGTCTATCATCAATATAAATATGCAGTATTACCGGTATTATTTCACTATTTTGAGTCCACAATTCTTTATCATGTCTATCTTGGTTATTTGATATTATTGCAGATGCAACCTTCAAAATAGGAGAGAGTGACCTATAGTTTTGCTGCAACTTAATAACCTTAGCGTCCTTAAAATCACTTTCAAATCTTAGTATGTTCTCAACCTCTGCTCCCCTCCATCCATATATAGATTGATCATCATCACCAACACAGCATATATTTCTATGCTTTTGAGCAAGTAACATAGACCACAAATATTGAGCAACATTAGTATCCTGATACTCATCTATTAATAGATATTTAAATTTACTTTGATAATATTCTCTGAGGGCAGCATTTTCCTTAATTAAAAAATAACTTTCCATCAACAGATCTCCAAAATCCATTACGTTTAATGATTTTAGTTTGTTTTGATAGTTTCTATACAGAATCGATAATTGAATACCAGCAAAAGCCTCACTAGCAGGAATTTGATCATAATTTAAACATTTATCTTTTTGCTTTGATATTAGTGAAAGTAGGAGCTTTGGTGAATATCTTTGTGAATCTATTCCATGCTCTGATATTACTTTTTTTACTATGCTAAGCTGATCATCAGAATCTATTATTCCAAAAGATGGGCCATCATAGTGTTTTCTCAGTATTTGCGTTGAGATTGAGTGAAAAGTTCCAACCCATGGTATGAAAATATTACCAAGAATACCTTTTATTCTACTTAACATCTCAGAGGCAGCTTTGTTCGTGAATGTAATTGCAAGAATTTCATCAACATTCGCTCTACCAGAATTTATAATATGGGCAATTCTTGATGTAAGTACCTTGGTTTTGCCAGTCCCTGCCCCAGCAAGGACAAGAAGTGGGCCTTCTGTATACTCAACTGCCGCTCTTTGACTATTATTTAAATTTTCTAAATACTCCATCTCAAGTGAGTAACAAGTTCATGTCATCTTTTAGATGAAGAGTGTTGCTGGTACAAGATGATTTTGGGAAGTTTTAGCAATAAAAGCAACTTGTCTATATAACAAAGCACGTAAAACACTATACACCTTTTATATTATTATGCTAAAAAAGCGTAATTGTATGTGTGTGATTTATTCATGATAGGAAAACTTACGGGTAAAATAAGTGAAATCTTCATAAATAGCATAATAATTGATGTTCACGGCGTTGGGTATTATGTATATATTGGTAAGAATGGATCTTTAATTTTAGGGGAAGAGAGATCGTTTCACATATTTACAAATGTAAAAGAAGATGAAATCTCGCTTTATGGTTTTGCCACATATCAAGAAAAGGAATATTTTGAAATTCTGCGTAGTGTTCAAGGAGTGGGTAATAAGCTTGCTATGTCTATAATAGGAGATATGGAAATTCCAGAATTGTATCATAGTATAAGAAATTCAGAGCATTCTCGTTTTTATAAGATAGTTGGTGTTGGTAAAAAAATAGCGCAAAGAATAATTAATGAGTTAAAGGAAAAGGATCTACCACTTCCCATATGTTCATATCAAGATAATACACCAAAATTTGTAAATTTAGGAATAAGACAGGAGGTTAGTACAGCGCTTATATCACTTGGTTTTGGAAAAAATGAAGTAGAGAGCGTATTGAACAATGTACTAAAGGATTTAGATATCAGCGAAGCAAAAATAGAAAAGGTATTGGAAATGTGTTTAAAAAAAATAAGAGGATAATCTTAAAATAATAGCAAAACATATACTATCGGTTGATATTTTAGGATACTAAAGAGCTTGAATCCAACTTTATAGCTAACGTTGACCATAAAAGGAATTGAATGTGATAAGACGCAACTGGGCTTTTTTATATAAAGAAATATTTTTAATATCACCCATGCTATATGTGATTCGTATTATGTGTTATGACTAGAATCGCCATATAAATATAGAGTGTTTTTATGAATGCGCAAATACTGTATGTCACCGTAGATAGTGAATTAAACTCCGAAAGGATTGCTAGAGAGGTTCTAGAATCTAAACTAGCAGCATGTGTTAATATTATTAGAAATGTACAATCTCTTTATATAGAAAATGGAAATATAAAATCATCTGTAGAATATATCTTAATTATTAAGACAGTAGTAGAAAAAAAAGACCAGATTGTGAAAAAATTAATCGAACTACATCCATACAATACACCATGCATATTAAGTACAAACTCTATGTCATGTAATAAGAAATTTTACGATTGGCTCATGTTGCAATGCAGTTAAATATGGATATTGATACACATAGCGTACTTATTATCGATGATGAACGAGATATTTGCGAATTTATCTCTGATGTTCTTCGGGAAGATGGATATACATGCAATTCCCTTCATGATTCCACCAGTGTATTAGAACAAATACAAAACAATACACCAGATGTAATATTGCTTGATATATGGCTTGAGGGAAGCCCAATTGATGGCATAGGGTTATTAAAATTAATTAAAAGTGCCCACCCAATGGTACCAGTAATAGTTATAAGCGGGCATGCAAATATAGAGGTAGCCGTTAATGCAATAAAGTATGGTGCTTATGATTTCGTGGAGAAGCCTTTTAAAATTGCCAGACTTTTGCTTACAGTAAGAAGGGCACTTGAATCTATGAAAATATCTGAAGAAAATAGGATGTTAAGATCAGCTAGCTCCAATTTATCAATTATAGGAAAATCTCAACATAGCAAAAAGATCCGTGAATTAGTAAAAGCAGCCTCAATATCCAAAAGTAGACTATTTATTTCTGGGGAAGTAGGTACAGGAAAATGTACTATAGCCAAAATTATACATGCACAATCACCAAACAAGCATTTGCAATTTGTAAGATGGAGCGATGTGAAGAACTATTATAAAAATCCAGATGAATTATACTTATTAAAGAAAATTCTCTCAATATCGCAGGGGGGCACACTGTATATAGATAATCTTGAAACTTTAAATATAGAGACTCAAAATTATTTGCTATACCTACTTAGAAATAACTATGAAGGAATGAGGATAATGTCTTCTACAACAGAAGATATTAAAAGCGGCACTTCTAGAGAATTATTTTTATCAGATCTATATTATAGACTTTGTATACTACAAATACATATGGCCCCTCTAAGAGAAAGAATTGAAGATATACCTCAATTTTGCGAATCTTTTATTAGAGAATTTTCCCATCAGTCTAAGTATCAAAAATGCAAAATTAGCGCTGAAGCTATATTGCTTTTAATGAATTATAATTGGCCTGGAAATATAATTCAGCTAAAAAATGTAGCGGAGCTTAGCTTTATACTCACATCATCTAGTGGCAATGATACTATAAGCCGAGACTCTTTGCCTGTTGACTTACTATCAGAATCAGAGGAAATAGTTAGTGGGATAGGTAAGCTGAATGGTATGAGGTTTAAGGATGCTAAGGATGAGTTCGAAAAGCAATATATAAAAAATCACTTGTTGAGGTTTGATTATAATGTTGCTAAAACAGCCGAGCATATTGGAATGGATAGGACCGCTTTACATAGAAAAATAGCATTTTTGAAACTTAAATAATCATCTTATGTAGTTACTATAGTAAATCAAGTTAAGATTTGCGTATTGAAGAATTTAACTAAAGCATCGCAAGATGACTAATATGAGCTCTAATCCACCTCTTAGCCAAGAATTTCTCTATTGGCTTCAAATCATGTGAATAAGGAGGTAAAAAACCAACAGATTCAATAAGATCTTTTCCGAGATTTATGGAAGGAAGCATTATCCATAATAACTACCTGACCAGATTTAAGCTCATTAATTAAGAATTTCCCAAATCTCAAAAACTTGAGTATTGCAAGAATAATTAAATTGGTGCTATCTGCTCATTATTCACTAAACCGGCAATAATATTAGCATAATATTTTCCACTCTTTTTCCAGTTTCTCGCTTTTAGCCCTTATATTTGCAAATGCCACTCTCAATATACAAAGCAATTATATCTTTTTATGATCGCCTTGTATTTATCTCGCTTTTCTGCTTCAAGGTATGTATTTTTTTATAGCTGTACTTTTTTAACCAATAATAT
>NZ_JARGYT010000018.1:0-18689 GCF_034470605.1 Candidatus Cyrtobacter comes | reverse complement strand
GGAAACAACCTTTTATCCATCTAAATACCATATTTATCGCCTCCAATATAATATTGCATCTTTTCCATTATTTGGCAAAACCTTTGTTAACAGTGCCTAAGATACCACCAAACATACTGATGTGTAATGAAGATACATATTGTTGTATATAGTTTTATGGAGCTTAAATAATGTATAGATAGATATAATACATTTGATATTGATATTAAAAATCAATTAATACCAAAGCTTTCTGGCCAAAATTTAAAACTCTGAATTTTATGTATGTACTACACGCTTAAGTAGGGCGCTTACTAATAAAAACGTACAGGATATAAAAATTAAATAAAATGATGGTCCAGTTTCTCCAATAAATCCCGCAAGAAAAGCGGCTATAGCAGGGGAGGTTCCACCAAATATTGCATTACCTGTATTCCAACTAAATGCAATACCAGAGTATCTGAGGCTAGGTGTAAAGGATTCTATCGCATATGGATAAGCTGGAGCAGATATTAATGCCGCAATTACGCTTAGTAATAACAACCCAAGTAAAATGGATGGGAGGTTATCGCAACTTAATAAATAAAATATTGGAAATGACAGGCTGATAATACTAATACATGCGGCTATTATCATCTTTTTATATCCTATTTTATCCGATATAATACCAAGGCCTGGAAGTAGTAATATAAACGCTATTAAACACATTGATGTTAAAAGCAAAGAATCCCTGGGGGAAAAATTGTGAAATCTAATAAAAAATATATTAATATACGCCCTTATTATATAAGCGGTGGCAGTTGCTACCCCAGCTAAAAACGTTATGAGTAGTATACTAGCCCAACTTTCTTCAAGCACTCTTAATATAGGTAACTTCTTCTTTTTCTTTTGATATTCTATATCATATTTTAAATTGTTAAATATTGGGGTTTCACTGAGCCCATACCTCAGATATAACCCGGCAATTCCCATCACTCCACCAAGCAGGAACGCGTACCTCCATGATTGGGGGTTGTAATCAAAAAACTGGCTTATGAATACACCTACAAATGTTGCTATAAGAGTACCCATCATATTCGAGGCCATGACAATTGAGCCTATTAATCCAGGTTTATAACCATCCAAATGCTCCAATATAAAAACCGCAGAACCTGCGCCTTCACCACCTATGCAAACCCCTTGTATTAATCTAATTGCAACTAATAGTGCAGGCGCCCAAAACCCTATTTCATCGTAAGATGGTATTAATCCAATTGATGACGTGGCGAACGCCATTCCTATTATGGATGTTATAAGGGCCTTTTTTCTTCCAAAAACATCTCCTATGTGTCCAAAAATTATACCACCCAGCGGCCTCATTAAAAAGCCTATAGCAAACACAATTAGCGCTAATATATCATTCGTAGAACCATCATGATGCGGAAAAAACAACGCACCTATAGTTGGCGCAAATACCGCATAAACACCAAAGTCATAATATTCAACTATGTTACCAACTACAGTCGAGCCAATAATCTTTCGTTTTTGAGCCAATTGATTACTTATAATACAAAATTCCTCACAGAGATTACCTTAATATAACAGATAATTTCAACATCGCATTTAAAAGTCTTATGAAATTCAAAATCAGAAAAATATAAAACAAAATTAGGCGATAAATTTAAATAGACTATAATAAATATATAACATCACTATAATTTAACTAATAGTTAATGTGAATATCTATAATAGGTTGGTTAAGATATAATGTATTAATAAATGGTGCAAGCGCTATTCAGTTACATACCAGAATATATCTTATGACATTGGTTTTCTTTACATAACGTGGGTAAATTTTTGTTGTAAAATTACTTATATGTGTTAGAACTTCCACCTGGAGCCGCCATAGCACAGTGGTAGTGCGCTTCATTGGTAATGAAGAGGTCGCAGGTTCGATTCCCGCTGGCGGCACCGCTTTTTCGGTGCTTTATGCGATTCATTCGCTCAAAAATACCCACACAAAAATAAATACGCAGGATATTGGACATGACGTATAAGCTAAGCAAGCGATCTCTTGTTTTATTATATATCAGATAATTAGCCGCAGGCATCTAGCTAATTATTATGAAGTGCATCTGCCGCTATTTGATTTCCTTGCACTAGAGCCACCTGTTTCATGAGCATTGACACCATCTTGCAATTCAAACTCTCATTAAGGGCATTGTGTTGATTTACAAAATTTTATGGTGTTATTCTGCTTTGCTCATGTCTTCCAAGCTCATTAACCAGACTAGATGATAATTTCCTTTCATAAAATGGCTCTGAGTATGTACTTAAAAATTTTGAGAGCTTTTCCTTTTGGTAATGATCAACAGCTATCTTGCATTGCCAAAGCTTCGCCATTGATGCATTTTGAGAGCCAAGATAACTTCACCACCTCCTAACCACAAAATACCTAAATAACATCATAACGTTTCGCTAACTAGTGATTACCGGGTTTTGATTTGCTATGCAAATAGAGAGCTGAAACTACGAGTACTTGTATAAGTACGTATTTTGCATATAATACAATCATCGGCTTTTATTAAATTAGACTTTATGAACACAGTTAATTATAGTGATTTCAGAAATAAGCTTGCTTCTTGCATGGATGAGGTAGTAAGCCATAGCACTCCGCTAATAGTAACAAGAGGAAGTGCAAAACCTGCGGTAGTGGTTATGTCATTAAAAGATTTTAAATCTTATGAAGAGACTGCCTATCTTATGTCAAGCGCAAATAATGCCAAAAGATTAAATGAAGCAATACAGGATATAGAAAATGGTAATGTAGTTAAAAACGAACTAATAGAGGAATGATGATACTATGGTCAGTCAACGCTTGGGAAGATTACCTTTATTGGCAAAGCAAAGATAAAAAAACATTGAAGCGCGTTAATATACTTATTAAAGATATAATGAGGAATCCGTTTTCTGGATTGGGAGAGCCTGAAGCCTTGAGGCATTCTTGGTCTGGTTATTTTTCCAGAAGAATTGATAGGGAGCACAGACTTGTATACACATTCAAGGATAATACAATTATTATAGCTCAGTGTAGATATCATTACTAATCAACTAAAGTATTATGACATTATAAAATTCAGTAATGATTTTTTATAATGATATTACTAAATGAAACCATATTGCTGTATGGATACAAAGCTACCAGATGAGTACTATACAACCAAAATTAACAGATGTTAAAATATACTGGGCATAAACTTAGCAATTGAGATTACTTACTAGATAGCAAAAGCTCCAAAATACATCATTCTTACAATCTAGATTTAAATTCCTCTAAACTCCTCTCAACACTAAACCTCGAATCACAACTCTTAACACAATAATCATAAAAATCCTTCTGAGATTGGCTCAGTATGCCATTTTAGTATTTGATGAATTTGCACAAATGTAGTACTGCTATTCTAGCGTGGTTTTAATTCGTTGAGATAGCCTAATGCTGGTACATAATAACCGTCATAAAATTATCAATATATAAACATGCTGGTAGATTTAATAGCACCAAAAATTCAGCATTTGTGGCAGCTTCATTGGGCTTTTAGGATTAATCCATTTGTTATACTATATTTCATTGTAGGCCCCAGCCTCATTTTGTATGTCAAGCCTTGGATGAGCGTATCAAAGAGATACCGATTTATCGCTCTATCATTTGTACTAAGCTGTTATATATTACTAGAATCAGTATTTTATAATGATGCTTTAAAAGATTTTGCCTACAAAACGTGTGTAAATTCATTAGTGAATGTTGATCCTATGGACGAGTATGATACGTGTAAATCATATACTGTTGATGACACTTTTGATGCCATCTTATATGAGATTTTTATTTTAATAACTGTACTTTTTTTCTCACCATTTTGGGGAGTGCTTAGGCTTGCCTGGCGCATCTATCACAGGAAAATCATAAAAGAAATGGGGGCAACATATGAGTATAAACTTCTTGATGATGTTTTAATAGTAGCTTCTATCTTCTGGCCTCCAGTGTGTTATGCTCTTATTATACTGTTTACTACATTGTATATAATATACTGTCTTATATATTCCGCATTCCAGTGGGTATTTTGTTAATTTATTCAAGTTTCTTGAAGTAACCTTAGGTTTTGTTAATATATTCCTTTGATTTCCCTAAGTGCTTCGGCCTCAAAGTTAGTTTTCCATTTATCTGTTATATAATATCTATTTACTATAAGCTCAAATTCTACTTTATCCATTGTAATAGTTCTTAAGAATTTCCAAATTAATAGCTTAATTTTTTCCCATCTCTTTTCACTTTCTTCAATCTCTTTTATAGATTTGGCCATCTCATCAGGATCTAAATTAGAAGTACCTATCAAGACTTGTCTAATATCAGCTGGATCCGTAAATATGTCATAATATTCATAATCTATATACCCTGTTATATGGATATGGTTATAGTGGTAAATCGCATTTCCTTTGAATTTGCCTTTAATTGTACTTCCGCCAAAGCACCACTGATACTCTTTAAATGAATAGCTTTTTTCAAAAAAATACTCAAAATAACCAGAGCTTCCTAGTTCTTTGGCTTTTTGAATAATTTGCCGATTGATCTTTTGCATAACCCCTAAATCATAGAAGTAATAGTTCATTACTCCACTTAAATGCCCCGTCTCTCTCAATTTAACATCTATGCCGCTACCAAAATATGCATAGAGTATAAATTCATAATCACCCCATTTTTTGCCAAAAAGTTTTGAAGTAAGAATGTCACCCCCACTGTTTAAGTCTCTCTGTTGTATCGCTAATAACAGTTTGATGCGCATATTCTGTTACCCCTTGAATATATGGCTCTGCTATACATCTGCAGTTATAATCTGCACCTGGGTGGCCACCAGTTGCAGGTGGATTATTCTTAGTAAATATTTTATTTTCTTGGTGAGATGTTCGAACTTTCTCATCTCCTATTGTTCTCCAAACATAAATTTGGGGAATTGCTTCTTCTTGAAAATAGCCTTTTGTTATTGGTACAGGAGCTCCGTATTTAATACAGGATTCTTGATCATGTACGTTATATATTTTCTTCATAAGCGAATTTAAAAATTTAACGCCCTAAAGATGAAGAGTTACTTAAAAAAATAAACTCTGGGAGTAGCATATTTTTACAGAATCTTTTTGGAAAAATTTTTCTATATCATATATTTATAAGCTGCTGCATTTTAAGCTATTCTTTTTTATTTTGCTAACAGACCATTTAGCCATGCTTAAAGAACCCATGATTAGGGCTCTGATAGATAATGAGTAACCACGTTAAAATCCAAAACAAGCTAACATATTCATTTTTATATGATTAGGTTACCACCTATACTATTAAATACACAGCGATGTGGCTAAATAGCAATTATGTATACAAATCTATTCTATTTCTGCATAGCAGTTTGGTGTTTCGTATATTCTCACTTTATAGCAGTTCACATCCGTACCTTTAAATAGTGATGGGATAATTTCTCTTATTAAGATAGTAGACATGTTTTCAGCCGTTGGGGCTTTATCCATATAAAAAATTTTCTGCTTCGTATAATGTTCAATACATGACCCAAGCTCTCTATCATCTATACTCAATATTGTTGTATGGTCCCAATTGCAGTTTATCCAATTAGCAAGTACCTCCTTTATTAAGCCAAAATCCACTACCATATCCCTTGCACCCTTAAATTGAGCCTCAAATGAAGCCTCTAGTATGTATCTATGTCCATGCAAATACTTGCATTTTCCTGCATGGCCTATAATTCTGTGCGCCGCATCAAATTCGATCCTTCTTGCACAAATTAACCTTTCAGGTTTTTTATGCATTTTTCCACCTCATCATTAATAAAATTTAAATCACTCATAAAAATCTCCTCTATTACATCCCTGTTGCTTTTTATTAATTCTAATTCCTTTATGATACTTTTCATACCTTCCAATTCTTGTCTTATTAGCAGAGCAGACAAAAATAATGCTTTGAGGTCACCTAATCCAGGCTTTTTAGCCTTAATTTCAAGAACCTGATCTGATATTGATTGCGCGAAATCTTTTACTTTTTCAGGGTGATCAGATTCGAGGTTTAGCTCTGTACTCAAGAACTTTACAGTAAATTTTTTCATTTATCTCTCCTACTTAAAAGTCTTCTTAATTCTGCTATTGATACTTCTGATCTTGAATCATTGCCAGAATATGATGAGGCATGATCTGCATCTGTATTAGATTTTGAGATCCCATTCCCCATTAATTCTCGCTCCATACTAGCTATCTGCACTCTAAGATCATTTATCTCATTTTTCAACTCACTATTCTCTTCTCTTAATTTATTATTTTTTCCTATTAGATCCGCAAGCTCTGAATTGAGTTTCAAAATTCGTCTAGATACTTCAGACACATGCAAAACCAACTCTTGCAGAGATCTTCTTACTTTGTTTCTAAGTATTTCCGAAGACATGTTCTAGAACTTATTCTCTAAAAGTGATAACATACAACATAAACTTAGCATATGTCTATTTCATGTTTTGCGTATCATTGGCAGAATTAGTATTAATATTAATTGTAGTTATATTGATTTTTTCACCAACAGAGATTGCTATACTCTATACAACTATATCGGTTAGCAAAAAAAGAATAACTAACTATATCGTCCAATTATGTAAGCAGATTTTCGTATCTATTAAATGAATAAAGGTTCTTTTATTTTTCATTATATAGAATTAAGAGCAAGAATTCTCAATTGCGCCATTCTGTACTTCATTCTGTTTGTTATATGTTTTTACTTCGCGAAAGATCTTTATATATTGATCTCAACACCATTAACCGTAACTAATGATGAAATAATTTTTACCGATATAACAGAGGTTTTTCAGTGTCAAGTAAGCTTAGCTTCATACTGTGCGTTCTTGCTTTTAATACCTTTTATCTCTTGGGAAGTATATAATTTCATCAAACCTGCGCTTTATGAAGATGAGTTGATGCTGGCACGTCTATGCACAATACTTTCACCGCTTTTATTTATCCTATCCTCAGTATTTGTTTTAGAAGTAGTGATGCCATTTATGGTGAAATTTTTTACATCCTTTAATCAAAGTTTAAATCTTCAATTCAAGCCAAAAGCAGATCAATATTTAATTACTTTTTTAAAGCTTATAACAACTTTTGGCATAGTATTTCAGTTTCCTATTATAGTATCTATTTTAGTAAAGGTTCGGATATTAACCGTAAAGCATTTGGTGGAATATAGAAGACATGCCATAGTTGTAATATTCATAATTGCTGCAATTTTAACGCCACCGGATATATTTAGCCAAATTATTCTTGCTCTACCACTTTTATTATTGTACGAAATTTCTTTATTCATTGCTAAATTAATAGAAAGGGGATGTTAGATATAAAATTCATCAGAGAGAATCCTGAAGCTTTTGATAAAGAGATGCAAAGACGTGGGCAATCTTACTCTGCAGCTCAAATACTTGCATTAGATGAAGAGATAAGAAGTGTAAAAACTATCATGCAAGGCTTGCAAAGCCAAAGAAATAAATTAGCCAAAGAATTTGGTATGGCAAAAACGCCGCAATTACTTGCGGAAAGTACAGAAAAAATTAAGCAAGCAATTTCAGATGAAAAAGCAAAACTAGATGTTCTTGAAAGCGATTTTCAAAAGCTTATGAGCTCCATTCCCAATATCCTTTTTTCAGATGTACCAAATGGCTCTTCCGAATCTGAAAATGTTACTGTAAGAAATGTTGGAGAAAAAAAATCGTTTTCATTTTTACCAAAGCAACATTTTGAATTGCTTCAAGATAGTATGCTATTTGAAAAAGCTGCAGAAATTGCTGGTTCCAGATTCGTCCTTCTTAAAGGTGGGCTCGCTAAATTAGAAAGGGCTATCGCTTCATTTATGCTTGATATACATACAAATGAATTTGGCTATACAGAGGTTTCAGTACCATATCTTGTAAATCATGCCGCGATGTTTGCCACTGGGCAGTTACCTAAATTTTCGCAAGATTTATTTGCCGTGGAAGATAAGTTCTATTTAATACCCACAGCTGAAGTGCCATTAACAAATTTGGTTTCAAATTCTATTGTAGATGAAAATGAGTTACCACTAAGGTTTGTTGCTCATACTCAATGCTTTAGGTCAGAGGCTGGTAGTGCAGGTAAGGATACTCGTGGCATGTTGAGGCAGCATCAGTTTGCTAAGGTAGAGCTTGTTAGTATAACAAGTAAAGAATCTTCTAATAATGAATTAGAAAGAATTTTGAATTGTGCGGAGGAAGTCCTTAAAAGACTTGAGATTCCATATAGAGTACAACTTCTATGCTCTGGCGATATTGGATTTTCCTCTACAAAGACATATGATATAGAAGTCTGGTTACCTGGGCAAAATTGCTATAGAGAAATCTCCAGCTGCTCTAACTGTATGGATTTTCAAGCTCGTAGAATGGATGCAAGGTATAAGGATATAAATGGTAATAAGGAATTTCTCCATACATTAAATGGTTCTGGGCTTGCGGTTGGCAGGACATTGATTGCAATATTGGAGAATTACCAGAATTCGGATGGTAGCATAACAATACCAACCGCGCTTAAAAAATATATGGGTGGAATTAGTTTTATAAAATAAGATATGGAATACGCGTCTTTTAATAGGAGGATTATGGCAGCTACATTAGACCTTGTACTGCTAACCATTATATTGATACCACTTAGTGCATTAATGAATTATTTTGCATACGGAGCAAAGCATCCATTTGTTCTAATGGCAGAATTTTTTGATTCAAGAGATGATTCGGTTAGCACCGATGAGCTTTGGACATTTTTAATGACGGACTGGTTTCTTTATAAATACATAATAGTTCAAGTACTTTCTTTCGTATTTTTATTGTTATACCACGTATATTTTTGGTCTAAATTTGCTGCCACCCCTGGAAAAATGCTACTGAAGTGTAAGATTGTTGATTCAGAGGATGCGATGCGACCAATTCCCATTAAACGTTATGTAGCTAGATTTTTTTCTTATATAATATCTGCCTTGCCGCTGTGTATTGGCTTTATAATCTCATCTTTTACTAAAAGAAGGCAAACCTTGCACGATCTTATTTCAAAAACTGTTGTTATCAGGTTCAAATGATTAACAATCAATCTGGCAAATCTAAAAATCTGCACCATCAAGTTAATTTTGATGCCTTATAAAAGGGATGTGCTGATAAAAAGAGCAAAGCACATAAAAATTTGATCTAACATCGTGATTAAAATGATCTGTATGAATCATACAATTCAACAGAATATGTGTAAGCTTAAATGTTAACTAATACATTTAAGCTTTGAATGCTCACGATTTTTGTATCGTTATTGTAAGACATGAAGCAACAATTGTCACTCGAAGCATAAACTTATTTATTAGAATACCATATAGTGCACGCATTATATCTAGCAATTGACTCTTCAGTTGCATCTATTGTCACGTTAGTAGTCGCATCTATTGTAGTATCTAAGCTTTCAAAAGACCCTACTACAGCTAATTTATTAGAAATAGGAAAATACAACTGTGTTTTTTTATGCATAAGACCTAGTGGTACATTATTTTTAGTCTCGTATGCTAAAAATGCAGGATGGTCAGAAGTAATAAAGCCCAAATTTCCCTCAGGAGCTTTCAGTAACAGCCATTTACGTAATTTTAGAAGTTCATAAACTTCCTCTTGAGCTTCAATTGCCATTTGAAAATGAGAACCTGACGTAAAATTTATCTTATATTCATCATTCTGTACTTCATCTAGAAGATGTGCGTGTTTAAGCAATTCTTCATATTTCGATCTTTCTGACTCAGCAAGTTTTCCTTGGTCATATAACGCTTGGTATATTTGCAGTTGTATTTTAGTAACTCGGTGTAATGCTTCATTAAAAATGTTTCTATTCTTAGGATTAGATATATAAATCCATGCAATAAAATCTAGCAATACATCAAGGTTATTTGAAAAAGAAGATGTTTTCTTAATCTGTTCTAGTACCTCAGAATATTTTGCTTCTGCTTTAGCTAAGACCTCCTCATACACACCTGGGTTACTAGGACAGTCGGCTTTATAAAAATCTGTTTGTGATGCAACATTTTTTACATTACTTATAAACGACTTATTTTCTCTTTTATCTATACAATAAAGCTGTGCTTTTTCTTTATCATCACAAAATCCCTTTAAATAGAATTGAGGAATATAATGATGTAACTTGGCTCTTTTCGAATCCTTTTGCATATTTGATATAGCTAAACAACTAGAGGTGGCTTACACATATAGCTAAGGCGGTATAGAATTATTACATAAAAAGTAATTTTGTTAAACTTAACCCAATGATAACTAACCTATTTTCAAAATTAGTCATGGGCCATTTTTATGACGCTTTAACTATAGTTCTATTACCTTTATTAGAGAAAAATTTACATCCCTTCATAGAGTTGTGCACATTCATTCAACGCGCACACTATCACATAACAAAATCTATTCTTTTAATGACCAATACCAAAATTCTACATCACCATTATAACCCACTTTATCACATATGAAAAAGCGGTATTGCAAATTTATTGGCTGTTTTACTCCTTGTAGTGATTAGGTTTTTTGTGGAAAACACTTACACATTTCTTTCTCTAAAGCATCACCCAATTTCTTGTCACTTTCTTTTATTGTATTAATCATCTTTTCTATATTTTGTATTATATACTTCTGGGTATCCATTACTTCTCAAAGCCTCTTCATATTGGCTTATAACAGCATAATCATATAACAAACCCCCTTTTGTGATCATGGCTTCTATTGCTTTTTTGCAGCATTCACTGATATCGTATATTAAGTTACAAAGATAGTGTTGTATTACATCTTTGTTCTCTATAATCACTCCTTTCTTAGACGGTAAGGTAACTGCTTCTGCAAGTTTTGTAGTAAATTGTTTAAAATAATATTCAACATTATTCTCATTGTTTGTATTAACTTTTAGATCTCTATACAATTTTTGTAATGGAGAAACAAATATCATATTAAATAGATTATTTTTGAGCGTGTCTAAACATAGAAAAAATTTATCTAGATCCCTTACCTCTTTTAGCTCTAAAATATGAAACATCACGTCATTTTGTAAGCTTCCGTATATACCTATTACATAATCGCTGTAATAAATATATATATTATCTTTATTTATTATTTCTTTCTTCACCATTGCTTCGCATATTCTCATAGTAGCGCCGTATAATTTTTGTTTATACTCAGGCTTTAAGTCAGTTTCAGATAGTGTTTTATAACATTCAATAAATTGCTTAATCACCACCTTAGCTTGCTCATGTGCATGCCTAAAAGTGATGGATGCATTATATAATAGAAATACAAACAGACCACTAAAAAATTCTATACCTCCACCTTGCTCCAGATTGATGCTTGAAACAGCTTGTATCATATTTGTAATAATGATGGTTTGTGGCTTTTCTCTCCCTTCTGCATGCACAAGTAACAAATTATAAACCGCTAAACGCTGTTCATAATTAAGCATATTTAAGTTATTCAAGAGTAATATCATTTTAGCATCATCTTGAACGTTAATGAAATTTGCAAGAGTCATTACAGTATCTTGCATTACTTTCACAATCTTCTCTCGTCCTGAATGTGATTTTATGCTACCATATAATGGCAACAATCTCTCAAAATCTAGCACATTAAGTTGCTTATAATGTACCATACCGATCTCACATATTGTCGCAATCATCTCTGAACCATCTTGCAGGTTATTAAATTTATTATCCTTGTTATTGGATAAAATTTTAGGAGAGAAATTTATAATTTTTGATGCAAGCCACGGATCATGTGACACTTTAGGCCTTAAAACCTTATAAAAATTTTCAATATCTACCAAATCTTTTGTTGCTATATCATCAAACAAATCATGAAGAATTGACTCATAATCTAAGCACTCTCTACTAAAAAAGTGCAAACACAAATTTAGTATACAAAAAACAACAAAAACGATGTATACGGCATGACAAATTGTAATGGAATAGCTAATTTTATATTGATATTTACAAAAAACTATCAGTGCTAAAAGTATACACCATGTGATTAGTGCAAAGATTATATTCAAATCTAATATACGATACTGCTTGGATTTGTATACTATTACAGAAAGCCTTTGTACCGCATCTTTAGATAATGCCAGTAAGTGACCTAAATAAATAGGAAAAAATAGACCAAGCCCATATCCTATTACAGAAAAATCTCTACCTTTGTTTTCTAGTGCTTCAATATCAATAAACAGTCCATCAAATATGAATCTAGCCACACACAACAATGTTATAGAAATGATAGAAATCAAGCATTTTTTTTCATACATGCTACCTAATCTCCGGTTTCTGTGCACAAAATTATAAGGTACTAAAAAGTTAACACTTTTTTACGGCTCCCTTTTTAACGGCCCCCTCCCTTTTTACGGCTCCTTAAATGCTCTGTGGAAACTATCAATGATAGGACTCAACAGATATTGCAGCACAGTCCTCTCACCTTTTACTACGAAAACAGTTACAGGCATACCTGGAAACAACTTGATATCAGCATTTATTCTTTTTATGACTTCATGATCAAGAACAGCCCTCAATTTATAAAATTGCTCACCTCTTTCAGTAACAATTTTATCAGGGGAAACATATGTAAGAGTTGCATCAACCCTAGGAACTAATCTGCTTTTATATGCATTTAACTGCACCTTCATCTTAAGGCCTGGATGAATACTTTCCACATGCTGTGGTAACAAATATGCCTCAATAATTAAGTCTTCATCTTGTGGAACTATATCCATTATTTTTGTTCCAGGCTGTATAACCCCACCAGGAGTATGATACATAAGTGTTGTAACCATACCAGAGCTAGGAGATCTTATTACAGTCCTTGACAAAATATCACGATTCGCACTTAATTTTTGCTCTAAATCAAGAACAGTACTATGATTCTCTCTAAATCTTTCGGCGTTACGCTGCTTAAAATCAATTACAATTCTTACTTTATTTAATTCAGCTTCCGCTATTTCTTCACGAGCCCTTCCCATATTTGCATGAATTTCTGCAATACTTCCAGTAAATTGGTCTAGTTTTTGCATCATATCCAGCAATCTCACCCTAGTATCTAAACCCTGCTTCTGTAGACCATTAACAATACTGAGTTGTTCCTTTACAATCTTTAGGTTTTCTTCATAAGTGGACATTCTGGCTTGCAACCCCCTTATTTCAGCCTCCTTTTGCATAACTTTTTGAGTCTCTACATCTATTGCCCCTTTTACTGAAGCTTTATTAAGTGCGAATATGGATTCCTGATTTTGCATAAAAACCTTGACCTCCATATCATCACTACCCTCTATAATAGAAGGAGAAAAATCAACATGCTCCATATCCTGTGATTCTGCTATCAACCTCTGCTCAACTATTTTCGCAAACTGTAATTGGGACAAAATCATACCTACCGACGCCTTAATTTGCGTATCATTTAGTATAATTAGCGGCTGATCAACTTTTACAGTATCCCCATCCTTAACTAGAATCTCTTTTATAACACCACCTTCAAGATGTTGTATCATTCTATGCTCACTACTTACTATTATTGTTCCTTCTGCAACAACAGCACTATCAAGCGGCGCAACACCACCCCAAAGAACAAAAAACCCCAATGCGCCTGCTAGCACAAGAGCGCCAAATATGACAGGTTTTTTAACTTGAGACTTTAATTCACGCTCAACTTTAAACCTATTTTTCTTGTGTTCAATATCAACAGAGAACATCATTTCTTTTACAAACGATAGCATATCCGTTGCCCTAGAAAGAATAGTCTTCTTATTCACAACTTTAGAATCACTTATAATAGCATCAGCATCTGTAATAGCCTCAGCATTCACAACCCCATCTATGCTCTCAAGTTTAGTACTTAACGAACTATCTCTCTTATCTTTATTATCCATATCACATATGAAATTTATTTAATCCTTTAATTCAGAAGAGTATTCTGCATTTTATTCATTACTTCCCTTGCTGGTCCAAATGCAGCCAACGCACCATCAGATACAACGGCAATTTTATCAACAACGGATAGTACAGGCGCTCTATGTGATATTACTACAATAGTTACACCACTTGTCTTTGCAAAATCTATTGCGGCAGATAATGCAGCCTCTCCTTCACTATCCAAGCTTGAATTTGGTTCATCTAAGAGTATAATATTAGGCTTTCCATAAAAAGCCCTAGCAAGAGCAATTCTTTGCCTTTGCCCACCTGATAAAACAGAACCATCTGGCCCTATCTCAGTATCATACGCATTAGGTAATCTTAAGACCATCTCATGAACTCCTGCAAGTTGCGCTGCTCTTAAGACTTCCTCAGGGTCTGGGTTCTCATCCATTCTTGCTATATTCACCTTAACACTTCCACTAAACAACTCTATATCTTGCGGTAAATAGCCAACATGTCTACCTAATTCATCCCTATTCCAATCATGGATGTTAGCACCATCTATCCTGATAGCACCCACAGAAGGCCTCCAAGCTCCAACAATTAATTTTGCTAATGATGTTTTGCCAGAACCAGATGCACCTATTACTGCAACCGCCTCTCCAGCTTTAATGGAAAAACTTATACCCTTTATTATATATTTTTGACTCATCGGCGGCGCAAAATATACGCCTTCCAAAACAATAGAACCACTAGGCTCAGGTAGAGACATTCTATTATCATCATCAGGCATTCTCATATATGATTCATTCAGCCTCAAATATGCTTTCCTACAGTCTAAAAAAGATTTAATTGAGTTAATAAATACCTCAAAAGGAGACAAAGCCCTACCCATAATTGATGAGCTCGCTATTATTGCACCAGTTGAGATTTCATGGTTTATAGCTAGCCACGCACCCACACCGGTCACAGAAATTTGTACAACAAGCCTAAAAAACTTATTAACTTCGGAAAGAATAGACTGCCTTTGCGATACAATATTTTGTGTATCTTGCACTAAGGAATTAAATTTTTGCCAGGAAATCAAAACGTTCTTAAACATACCCATCGATTCTACCACCTCAGCATTCCTGATTGCCTGCTCTGCATTCCTCATGCTTTTGATGAAATTTTCGTTATTTTTTTCCAAGAGAGGCTTGGTAGATTTATTTGTTATGATAGCAAAAAATACCGTAACAACTATACCGATTATAGCTATGATACCTATATATAGGTGCAACATGAACAATACGATAATGAATATTATTGCCCACGGGGTATCAAATATAGAGACAAGTGCCGGACTTGTAACATATGTTTTTATTGTCTGCAGATCTCTGAGCTGCTGGCTTCCAGCCTTCGATTTTGCAACAAGGCTAGTTTTTATCGAATTTCTAAAAACACCTTCTGATAACTTGTTTTCAAACCATATCCCAAACAAAGACATACCAAAAGACCTGGCCCCTTGTAGAAGAGAAAGTAATGCAAGCGCAAGAATCACAACAAGTGTGAGCATGAGTAAAGTATTGGTATTACCACTTGATAAGACCCTATCCAGAACTTGCATTGAATATACGGATGTTGATAAAAGAAGTATGTTTACAAAAAAACCACATACAAAAATATAAGATACAATTCCTCGTATTGATTGTAACGCAAGCGCCAACGGCGTCTCATTACTTTTCTTATCTTGTACCGCTTTCATTTTTTCTTATAAAAAAATTTTGAGTAGATAATAATATGGCTCCCACAACTATCATAGAATCCGCCACATTAAAAGTAGGGTAGTGATACCCAAAGGCGTGCAGATCTATAAAATCAAAAACAGCCCCATGAATAACCCTATCTATGCAATTAGAGATCGCGCCACCAACCATAAGCATGCAATAACCACTTACTAAACCTGCTTTATATGCATAAAGCATAAAGCTAACCACAAATGCAGAAAGCCCAAGAAAAATGCTCTGGTTCGTAGTATAATCGTTAAACATACCAAAACTTACTCCGTAATTCCAAACTGGAGAAATATTCAAGAAATGCATCACATACAGGCTATCAGTACCTGTAATAAAATCAAGCACAACAAACTTAGATACCTGATCAAGCAGAATAACTACTATGCCTAATAATAAGAAACGCACAACTCACAAAGAAACTTTGCTTATAATATAATTCAAAGCTGATTCTAAATCTAGGTTAAATCTATCACAATCAAGCAAAATTTCTCTTGCTTTATATAAGTTATCAATCTTTCTGATACTTACTGAAGTCATATGAGTTTTGCATAGTACCGCAAAAAGGATTGCAATTTTTTCATTATTAGATAGATCAACGGCTTTAGTAAAAATGGACCTAATTACCGGCAATAGGTCTTGTATATTACTTAAATTTTCTTCTACAAAGCTTGAGCCAAGATTATTTAGAATTTTAATTGCAAGCTCTGCATTCGGATACAGAAGATCGCAAATAATTCTAGATGCTTTTTTGCTACTAGCCGTAAGAAATTCCAATATTTCTTTAAATTCCCCCCTTGTAAAAGCCAAAATTTCTAACTCTACACATCTAGAACGTAATGTATCACTTAAAGCATTGATACGATTTGTAAAAAATATAACAAAACTATTTGAAGGTGGCTCCTCAATAGTTTTCAGCAATGCATTTGAGGCATTATGTGTCATTTTTTCTGGGTCTTTTATTAACGCCACCCTATTTCCTACAGTAGATTTAGAAAAAAAATCAATTAACTGCCTAGCATCTTGCACAGATATCTGCTCTGAGCTTATAGAAAAAAGACCTTGATGAACTGCTTTCTTCATAAAGCTTCGCTCAATTTCACAACCCAGTATTTTTGAGCACATATAAAGCGCCACAGGCTCTAATAAAAACCCCCAAGAAGTTATGATTAATGAAGTTGGCAGCGATAATAAAACACTATCTAAAAATCTAACCCTTTTTTTATAAACCGCTGTACTTAATATACTATGATCAAAAGGGAATCCATCCATATTATCATGCATAGCCCCTATCATTTAAGATGCATGGCCCCTATCATTTAAGAATTTTAATATCTTACGCTGCAGATCTTTAGACGCGCTAGTAAGCGGCAATCTTACCTCATATGAAGTTATTAAATCCATAAGATATGCTGCGTATTTTATCCCCGCTGGACTTGGTTCAGAAAAAATATCTTTATAAAACTTAATAAAATCCATTTGGATATGTGCTGCCTCTTTTATATTTCCACGCAATAATAAATCCTGTATATCACTACACTCTTTTGGAAAAACGTTTGAAGAAACTGATATCCACCCCCTTCCAAAATAAGAATGAAAGGGAATCACATTCATATCATCACCACATAATTGCACTATACTGGCATCAGAATCCATCAATGCTTCTAGAGAACTCTGCCTTGATATATCTCCAGATGAATCCTTCAGCGCAACAATATTATCAATCCTCGCTAGCTTTGCGATAGTTTCATCTTTTATATCAACCACTGTTCTAGATGGATTATTATATATAATTATTGGAATATCTACACTTCCCGCGATGTATTCATAATGTTTATATATTCCATCCTGAGATGGTTTGTTATAATAAGGTGCAACTATGAGCGCACCACCAGCACCGGCACTTTGCGCAAGCATGGCCAGCTCCGCAGCCTCTTTTGTACAATTGCTGCTACAACCCAATATTACCTCAATTTCATCACCGCATGCAGAAACCGCAATATCAGTCACCCTTTTCCTTTCAGCAAGAGTTACACAAGAAGCTTCACCAGTTGTACCTAGTATAACTATACCAGTAACGCCAGAACTAATCTGAAACTCAATCAACCTCTCAAAACTTTTAAAATCGATCTCCGAATCTAAAAATGGAGTAATTGAGGCTGTATATAGACCTTCCTTAAACATATAAATTGCTGCAATAGAGCGTCGGGGCAGAGAGATTTGAACTCCCGACCCTCTGGTCCCAAACCAGATGCGCTACCAGACTGCGCTATGCCCCGAGATGCCCAAACAATTACATCACATATAACATAATTTCAAGAACGTTTTTAGAACTTAATAATAAAAAAATACAAATATTGTACTGATATCCTATAACATCGCTTTACTTTATGCTGATACTAGCTATAATATCAGCATGTTAATCATTTGTTTTTAAAATGTATAAAAAGATAATTTTAACTGCCACAGCTCTACTAAGCTTCTGTAATACTGGCCACTTATACGCAGCTGAGGATAAAAATATAAAAGTAGCCGCATCCTTTTCTAAATTTTTTGTCATTGGTGATATACTATACCCAATCCGATTTGAGGAAGAGAACTTTTTTGGCGCCTCTGTTATGTTTGCAAACTCAAATAATACAGATGTTGGTCTTGAAGTTAAGTACTCTCCAGGTAATCAAAGAAAAATTAAGTACTCTTCAGAGAATCAAGATGTGTCACTTCTTGCATGCTCAGCTAGCTTTAGATATCTTTTTAATTACCAAGATAGTATCTTTAGGCCATATGTGAGATTTTCAGCTGGGTTATATAAAGAGCTCTCTACCCACACCTCTGCTATTAGGCACTGTTAACAAAGGTTGTATTTAATAGATGCTAAAGCTATAAAGGCAAGGAAAGAGAGATCGGATTTCTCAAATCGTAATGCTAAGCGTCGATTTTCTTTGAGTTTAGCG
>NZ_JARGYT010000017.1:0-18951 GCF_034470605.1 Candidatus Cyrtobacter comes | reverse complement strand
TTCGCTAAACTCAAAGAAAATCGACGCTTAGCATTACGATTTGAGAAATCCGATCTCTCTTTCCTTGCCTTTATAGCTTTAGCATCTATTAAATACAACCTTTGTTAACAGTGCCTAGAATTCACGCAACATCTTCACTTGTTATTCGTCCCTTTTTCCCCACACCTTTTTGGCTATTTCCCTCAGACTTATACCTATCTTGCCAATTTCTTACTGTATTTGATGCTATTTCAAATTTTATTGAGGCGCTATTGCAGCTGTTATAGCTAAGATAGTATATTAAATAATCACTCTAGCTTCTTAACTCCTATTTTATATGACGTTTTATACTGACTTAGCTATACCTCTATTTACATATGTTATAACTTCCTTACGAAAATCTGTATCATGCTGGCATTTTCCTTTGAATATCACTTATCTGTACGCAAATCTCAACTTAGGTTACTATATTGGATTTTTATTACAATTTTAATGATTATTTACCTTTAGCTCTGGAATTAAAATGTAAATATAAAATTGAGATCATAGCAACTGATAGTAACCCTATTTATCTCATAGGAACAAAGGCACGTTGTTCCAAAGGCCGCTTGGTAGAATCTTATAATTCTTTGTTAATGAATTATTTAGCCAGATTTAACAGAAAAACGCTATTCCAAGTAATACTATTTAATAAATGAGATAAGTCTAAAATATCATCTATCTTTTGTTAGCAATCCCTATTTATACTATGGAATTATCTCGACACTTTTTCGAAAGGTGGCTATTAACTTTAGTCAAAGCCTAAGGCCCATTACTTAAATCCTCTAACCTCTCTATTTTTTTAGCATTTACCTCAAGCAATTCCTCTATCTTATATTGAGCCCTTGCTTCATTGGAAAACATATGTAAAACCACATCAATACAATCTACAAGCACCCAACCACCATCAGCAGGGCCTATTATTGTAATATCATAATAACCTTTCTTCTTTAGGGTCTCTAGGATCTTAGTTGAAATTCCAGAAATTTGCCTAACCGAATCTGCACTAGTAACAATAACAAATTTTGCAAAATACCCCTGCGACATTTCAAATACGACCGTATTCTCCAGCTTAGAAGTCATAATCTCATATACCAGATCCTGTTTTAACAAGCACATATATAATTAAAAATAAAATTTTTTATAAAAGCATTTAACATAACATTATCTATATTTTGCAGGATCTTACATACAATTAATAAAACTAACCACAGGCAAAAAATGCATACCTATATATCAGCAACATCAAATTAGCCTTTTCTTATATCGCAATTTCATATCCAAGAAACACTATACCAACAGCATTGCTACAGTATTACTTAAATTCTATAACATTTCTGAGCTTTAGTACGCCAGATATATTCAGCATCATTAACATACCGCCAGACACGCTCATTACAAGCAGCGCAGTGTTCTGATCATAAGATGAAAAGATAAAAAATACAGTAATTGAATATAAAATATAAACAATCTTGCCAAATCTAGGTGATAGGTATTTTGCACATTTAATACCTACAGCTAAGTAGCCAACTATTGTAGTAAATGCCGCAATAAAAACCAATAATGATAAGAATAATTCTGCATTAGGAATATAATTCGAAAGAGCCATAATCATATAATCTGAAACTTTTGATACATCTTGTTTCCAAACCCCAGTAACCAATATGATCATTATGCTTATTGTGCATATCATTGTATCTGAAAATAATGAAAATATAGCAATCTTTGATTGCGTTTCAGGATTCCTCAACCTAGTCTCACTATTTACAATTGAATCATACCCTATACCTATATCACCAGAATAAACAGCTCTTGAGACTCCATAGTGCATTGCATATAAAAGAGTACTACCTGCAAAACCACCAACAGCTCCATGACCAGTAAATGCAGATGTTAGTACAGATTTTAATATAGAAGGGATAACTTGGTAATTAAGACAGATTATATATAGCCCAACCAATACATAGCTCATCATGAAAAATGGCATTAAAGTTGTACAAATATTAGCAACTCTTTTCACCCCACCAAGAGCAGTAAAAAACACTATTATAATCAATAAGACAACTACTAATGTCTTGTTAACCATAAAAGACCCAGCTATTACATCTGCAAGAACTGTAAACTGATATATTTCAGCCCCATATATACAAAGAAGAACACATGAAATAATAGGTAATGCCCTACTTTTAAATGCCTCTTTTAAAAAATACATTGGGCCACCATCATATGAACCCCTACCAGTTTTTACTCTATATTTAATACCTAAATATATTTCCGAATATTTTATTAATGTACCGCACATAGATGCTATCCACAGCCAAATTAAACTACCGGGCCCCCCTATAGTAATAGTTGTGGCAACGGCAACTATATTACCAAGCCCAACCATGCCACCAACAGATGTGAAGTATAGTTTTAATGGATGTATCCCATCATCTTTTGTTTTTGCAAGACTTAAAACTTCTTTTATGTGTTTTCTTGCATTAAAAAGAACCCTAAATTGGTAAAAATTAGATTTAATTGTAAAATATATACCACTAGATATCATAATAAGAAGACCAATATAGCTCCATATTATATAATCTAAAAATTCAAGTACATTGGTTATGTGACTCATTATCAGACCTATATATCAATATTTTGTACATTTAATGCATTAGATTGTATAAATTCCCTTCTTGGCTCCACAATATCTCCCATTAACGTAGAAAATATCGAATCTGCCAATTCGGCATCACCTATCTTTACCTTCAATAGCGTTCTATTTTCAGGCTTAAGTGTAGTTTCCTCAAGTTGATCAGGATTCATCTCACCCAACCCTTTAAATCTTTGAATATAAATTCCTTTTTTTGAAGCTTCTAATAATGAATGAGCAAGCTCTACTGGCCCTCTATATAAAAGCTCCCTGTCTTTAATATAAGCTTTTATCGGTATACCAGCTGTAAAGGCAACAGATATAGAATTGAAAGATTTTAGGAGGTTTAAAAACTTTGAAGAGGATAATATACTCCTTTTTATAGATATAACCTCTTTTAAGCTTTTTATAGTTCTTTCAAAACTAAGCAAATCAGGATGTTCTTCTAAACCATTCCAACTATTTGATATAGTATTTAATGATTTTAGCACCGCATTGTCAGTTAAATCACTATTTGAAAATGGTATAGAAGCAGCCTCAAGAAGCAGTTTATTTTCATTAAAATTTAGTAAATTCTTTCTGAAATTTATCACAGCTTTAGCAAAGCTAATAAACTCCTCCCCAACAATTTTTTTATTATTTATCTCTAAATAAGAACCTTCAGATAAAATATTTATCAAATATTCATCAAGAACTTTTTCATCCTTTAAATACACACTACTATTACCCTTCTTTATCTTAAAAAGAGGCGGCTGTGCTATATATAAATGCCCCCTCTGTATGAGTTCTGGCATATAACGGAAAAAGAAGGTAAGAAGCAGGGTTCTTATATGCGCGCCATCAACATCAGCATCAGCCATAATAATTACCTTATGATACCTTAACTTATCTATATTAAATTTATTATCACCTATACTTGTTCCTATTGCGGTAATTAGAGTACCAATTTCAGCTGAATTAAGCATCTTATCAAACCTAGCCCTTTCAACATTTAATATCTTACCTCTAAGCGGCAGAACAGCCTGAGTCTTCCTATCTCTACCTTGCTTTGCAGAACCTCCGGCAGAATCTCCCTCAACCAAAAATAATTCACAAAACTCTGGCCGTTTCTCCTGACAATCAGCAAGCTTGCCTGGTAATGTAGATAACTCAAGATCATTTTTCTTTCTCGAAAGCTCCCTTGCTTTTCTTGCAGCTTCCCTTGCGTGTGCAGAATCCATAATTTTTTCTATTATAGTCCTAGCATCTGCAGGATGTTCTTCAAGCCATCTAGAAATACTATTATAAGTAATATTCTCAACAACAGGCCTTACTTCACCACTAACCAATTTATCTTTAGTTTGAGAAGAAAATTTTGGATCCGGCGCTTTAACAGAGATAATACATGTTAATCCTTCTCTTATATCTTCAGGACTTATCTGTACCTTGTTCTTTTTTGCAAAATCTCTTGATTCTATATACCCATTTATACTTCTGGTGATAGCAGACCTAAAGCCTGCAAGATGCGTGCCCCCATCATTTTGCCTAATATTATTTGTAAAACATAAGCTATTTTCATGATAGCTCTCATTCCACCTCACAGCTATATCAACAGATATACCACTTGCCTCACCTGAAAAATTAATAGTATCATGTAATGGCCTTTTTCCCTTATCTATATATGCAATAAATTCTAATAGACCTCCTTCAAAATAAAATTCCGATGCTTTTCCAGAAATACTATAAAGATCCTCTATTGAGATTTTTATACCAGAATTAAGAAAGGCAAGCTCTCTAACCCTTTTTTCCAGCATATCAAAAGAAAACTCTATAGAAGAGAATATTGTATCAGAAGGCATGAAAGTTACAGAAGTACCACGCTCTGAAACACCTTCTTTTACAATTTTCAGAGGCTCTACAGCTACACCATCCTTAAATTCCATAAAATATTCCTTGCCATCTCGCCATATTGTAAGCTTAAGCCAGGAAGAAAGCGCATTTACAACTGAAACACCTAATCCATGCAGACCCCCAGATATTTTATACGAATTTTCATCAAATTTACCACCAGCATGAAGATTGGTCATTATTACTTCAGCTGCAGAAACACCTTCCTCTTTATGTATATCAACAGGAATACCCCTACCATTATCTATAACGGTAACTGAGCCATCTGCGTTTATAAAGATCTTAATTGAGTTACAGTATCCAGCCAATGATTCATCTATTGCATTATCCAGCACCTCTTTGACCATATGGTGAAGCCCAGAGCCATCATCTGTATCACCTATATACATTCCAGGTCTCTTCCTTACCGCATCTAGGCCCCTTAATATTTTTATGGAAGAAGCAACATAACCACTACTAACACTATGCAGACTGGCATCACTCACTTTGCTACAACAATTAAAAAGAATGGAATTAGCGGGGACTTATAGCATGTAGTATATAAAAAGTCACTTGCTAAAAAAGCATTTTAGATAATTTATAGAGCACGGACAATTGGGCATATTTGAAGCCATAATTAATATGGGAGCTATGCAGCATACATTCTTATACAAAGAATAATAAAATCAACTTAACACCCATACAATAACAAACTAAGCTTTCCTTATATTATATTTTACAATACTACCATTGCTAATCTCAAATGAATTCGACCAATGCTTGGATTCACTTTCAGATTGTGGCAAACGCAGCTGCGAAGCAAGAACTTGCTTAGATATATATCCACTCATCTCATTCATCGCATCCCTAGTATCCTTATTAAGAGAATAAAGCTCAAGCTCTACCCTATCTATTACAAAAAACCCGCTTTCTTTTCTTATGTTTTGGATAAATCTTACAACATCACGTACTAACCCCTCTTTAAATAAAGAATCTGTAATATGATCATCTAGCACAACTAATCCATCACCAATACTGATTGAATTATTAGGGTTTTTAGGAGTTAATGTAATTTCACAATCTTCCCCAATCCGCAAAAGCTCATCATACACCTGAATTTTATTATCCCCTACCCTTCTCCAATCACCTCTTTTTACACATTTAATAACATCTTGAACTTTTTTCGGCATTTTTTTTGCTATTTCTGGCAAATGTAATCTGAGATCAAAATCTGCAAATACCTCTATCTCAGATTTATCTACACTTTCCCATTTTTTAACATTAATCTCATCAAGCACTATATTTTTAAGCTCTTCACTTAAATAATCACAAGAAATTCCAACAAAAGTCACTTTTGCAAGTGGCTGCCTTGTTCTTATACCAAGGTTATTCCTAACCCTAAGCGCAGCGCCACAGGCTTCACGAACCTTCTCCATATCAGATATTAATTTCTTATCATATTTAGCAAATTTTGGGAATGGTACATCAAATATACTGATATCATCATCCATTGATATACTAGAAAAAATATGATCTGCAGTAAATGGAATGATGGGCGCACATACAGTACATATTATACTTATTACAGTAAATAACGTATTGTACGCATCTATTTTCCCTATCGAGATCTCACTGCACCAAAACCTCTCTCTTGATCTTCTTATATACCAATTTGTAAGTATCTCAATAAACCCTTCCAAAGCATTAATTGCAGATACGGAATCATAAGCCTCCATACAAGATAACACGTGCTTCGCAGTATCAATACACTTTGAGAGTATATATTTATCTAAAATACTCTTCTTCTCCGAGATATTTGTATTATATAAACCCCTTATCCCATCTGCATTAGAATACATAGCAAAAAAGTTGTATGCATTATATAAAGGCTTCACTATACTTTTCTGCTTCTCTATTATCACTTGCTTAGAAAGAACCATTTCCTGCCCCTTCATGAGCGTAGAAGAGAGCATAAATAACCTAACAGAATCAGCTCCAACCTCATCAAATAACTCCATAGGATCTACATAATTCCCAAGACGTTTTGATAACTTTTGGCCATCTTCACCTAAAATGACTCCATGACATAAACAATTAAGGAACGGTGGCTTGTTAAAAAGCGCCGTTGAAATTACCAACATTGTATAAAACCACCCCCTAGTTTGCGAGAGATACTCAACCGCAAAATCTGCTGGAAATGATTTTTGAAAAAGCTTTTTATTTTCAAATGGATAATGCAGCTGTGCAAATGGCATAGAACCGCTCTCAAACCAACAATCTAAAATTTCAGGAACTCTGCGCATTTTAGAAAGCCCTGTTGGATCTTTTGGATTTGGCTTTACCAAAGAATCCGCAAAATCTTTATGAAAATTATCTACCTTTACATCAAATGCTGCCTCTATCTCCTTTATAGAACCATAAACTTCAATATGCGGGTAGCTTGGATCATCACTTTTCCATATAGGTATTGGACATCCCCAATATCTATTTCGTGAAATAGACCAATCCCTAGCATTCTTTAACCAATTACCAAAAAGTCCATCTTTTATATGAGAAGGTATCCAATTTATCTTCTCATTATTTTTTATCATTTTATCTTTTATTGCCGTAACTTTTAAATACCAAGAAGATACAGCTTTATATATGAGCGGAGTATCTGTTCTCCAGCAATAAGGGTAATTATGTGTGTATTGTTCAACTTTAATTATCAAATCTCTTTTTTTTAAGTCCCTAATTATCAAATCATTAGTATCAAAGACTTGCAGCCCTTTATAATCTTGGACCTGATCTGTAAATGTACCTGTACTATCAACAGGGCATACCATTTCAATATAATTTTTCGAGCATAATTCACTATCATCCTCACCAAACCCTGGGGCTATATGTACTACCCCCGTTCCCTCATCTATGCTAACGAACCCAGCATCAAGCACTGTAAATGCATTTACAGTATTCTTAAAATACCCAAAAAGCGGCTCATAACTCAAACCTTTTAGCTCAGCCCCAGTTATTACCTTAACTATATTATCACCTAAGATTTCTTTATATTTTCCCAAACATCCTTGTGCTAGAATATAGTTCTTATCGCCCTTAGAAATACATATATAAACAAGCTCAGTGTTTATTGCTATTGCAAGGTTTGATGGAAGGGTCCATGGTGTTGTTGTCCATGCGAGTAGGTAAGCTTCTACCCCATCTATCTTATCATTTAATTTAAAAGCAACCGTAATGGATTTGCTATCTTTCTTCCTATAAGCATTATCCATTTTTGTTTCAAAATCTGATACAGGGGTTTCACATGCCCAAGAATAAGGCATGACCCTCATAGATTCATATATTAAACCTTTGTTAAAGAGCTCCTTAAATGCCCAAATGACACTTTCAGAATAACTCAAATCCATTGTTTTATACTCATCATCAAAGTTTACTATCCTTCCTTGCCTCGTTATATAATCCCTCCACTCCTGAGTATAAGTTAGAACAGAACTAGCACATTTCTCATTAAATCTAGTGACACCGTATTCTTCTATTTCCTTTTTACTAGAGATACCCAAATCCTTTGATGCCTGCATCTCTGCGGGCAGCCCATGACAATCCCAACCAAATTTGGATTGAATCACCTTCCCAAGCATCATGTGATACTTTAAGAAAGTATCCTTTATAAAACTTGTGAGAAGGTGACCATAGTGCGGCATCCCATTTGCAAATGGAGGGCCATCATAAAGCACATAGGAGCTAACCCCCTCTTTCACCTTATTCTTTTTTTTCCACTTTTCTATTAACGCCTTCTCTACATCAGCTATAGAATCCAACGAATGCAGAGTATACCTAACTTTTGTGGATGGCATACAAAAACCTGTTCTAAATAATCTTAAGCCGATATGATACGTATATAATACAAATTATCAATCTCAGTTTAAAATTGTATCTCTCTTTATATATGCATTAGATATTAAGTCATAAAAGATATAATATGGATAAAATATGAACGCAAAATCTAAAATACATTTTGTAAGATTTACTAATGCAACTTTATCTAATATAAGATTTTTCATTGAACTTTAGACAGCATTTGTTATTGCAATCTGCCTCTAAAGCAATATCATCTGTGCTTTGATAAGGTTTTTATTAAAAGATGGCTATACCTATTTTTATGCCCGCCCTCTCTCCTACCATGACCGATGGAATCCTTTCCAGATGGATAAAAAAAGAAGGAGAAAATGTACAACCTGGCGAGGTTATTGCAGAAATAGAAACAGATAAGGCAAATATGGAAGTTGAGGCTGTAGATGGTGGGCAAATTGCTAGGATACTAATTCCGGAAGGCACAAAAAAGGTTAAAGTGAACGAATTAATAGCTGTGCTCAAAGAAGAAAATGATTCTGATGAAGATGTTATTAAGATAATTGCTAACAATTCATCTGATGATAAGAAAGTTTCATCAGATGATGTAAAGAGCTCAGAACAAGCAAAAAACCCAAAAGCCATTGATAGCATAAGTAATAGCACAAGCTATCAAAGAATTTTTGCAAGCCCACTTGCTAAAAGAATAGCAAAGGATAAGGGCATAAATTTAAACGATATAAAAAATGGTAGCGGGCCAAGAGGCAGAATTATCAAAAAAGACGTCTTATCTTTCTCTAAGCCTATAATGCAGCACCTTACGCATAGAATGGAAGATAAGGTATATGAAGTAAGTAGTATAAGAGAGATTATAGCAGAAAGGTTACTTATTTCCAAAACACAAATACCACATTTTTATCTTACAATATCATGCTCTTTGGATAAACTGCTACAAATCAGGCAGGAGGTGAATGACAGCGCCACTATTGTTGATGAAAAACCAAATTATAAAATATCCGTAAATGATTTTATAATGAAGGCATCTGGCCAAGCAATAAAAGCTGTACCACAAATAAATGCATCATGGAATGGTGATGGAACCATAACACAATATGGTAATATTGATGTTGCCGTTGCCGTTGCCACAAATGGAGGTCTGATAACGCCAATAATTAGAAATATAGATTCCAAACCTATCATTGAAGTTTCAAATGAAATTAAGTCTCTTGTAAAAAGGGCAAAAGAAAACAAACTTAAACCAGAAGAATTCCAGGGAGGAAGTTTTAGTGTTTCTAATCTTGGCATGTACGGCATAGAACAATTTAATGCAATAATTAACCCACCTCAATCATGCATCATGGCTGTTGGCGCCGCCATACAAAAGCCAATAGTTCGAAATGGGCAAATTATAATTGAACATACTATGAATATAACACTATCCTGCGATCATAGAATTATTGATGGCGCTGTTGCAGCCGAATTTTTAGCTGCCTTTAAGAACTTTATAGAAAAACCTTTGACTATTTTTTTATAGATTTAATCTAAATGAAATTTGATTTAGTTGTAATAGGAGCTGGGCCTGGTGGCTATGTTGCCGCAATAAGAGGCGCTCAACTTGGGATGAAAACTGCGGTAATTGAAAAAGAACATCTTGGTGGTGTTTGTCTTAATTTTGGTTGCATACCTACAAAAGCCCTCTTAAAAGCCGCTGATATATATAAGACTATTAAAAATTCTGAGGAATTTGGAATAAGCTGTAAGGATGTATCTTTTGATATCAAAAAAATAGTAGAGCGCTCAAGGAATGTTGCTCAAAAGCTCAGTAAAGGCATAGAGTTTTTGCTTCAAAAAAATAATGTAACCTTATTCAAAGGTCATGCAACGCTTTCTGGAAATTCGAAAATAGATGTCAAAAACTCCAGTGAAAATATATCAGCAAAAAATATAATTATTGCCACAGGGGCAAGAGCTAGAAAATTAGATGGATTATGTGAAGGTATATGGTATTACAAAGAAGCCATGCTGCCATCCAAGTTACCTGAATCTATCCTTATAATTGGAAGTGGTGCCATAGGGATGGAATTTGCTAGCTTATATAATGAATTTGGCTCAAATGTCACAGTTCTTGAAGTATGTGATACAATCTTAAGGACAGAAGATGAGGAAATTTCTAGAATGGCTAGGAAAGAATTTGAAAGCAGAGGAATTAAGATCATTACTGGAGCAAAATTAGAAAGCTTAACCAAAGAAGGCGATAAATTTAGCGCTAAAATTTCTTGCATTAAAGAAAAAGTAACATTTGAAAACGTCATATGTGCAGTTGGCGTTCAGCCTAATATTGAAAATATCGGTATTGAAAATACAAAAATAGAGATATTAGATGGTTATATAAAAACTAATGACAATTTTGAAACCAGAGAAAAAGGCGTATATGCAATAGGCGATGTAACCTCGCCACCATGGCTCGCGCATAAGGCAAGCCATGAAGGAATAGCATGCGTAGATGGTATATCCGGTTTATCTGTCCATAAATTAGATAAAAACATGATACCTGCGTGTATATACTCCAATCCACAAATCGCAAGTGTTGGGATAAGTGAGAATGAAGCAAAAAAACTTGGTCTTAAAGTTAAGGTAGGAAAGTTCCCATTTTCTGCAAGTGGTAAAGCTATAGCAATGGGAGATGATTTTGGAATTATTAAAATGATCTTTGATGCAAATACAGGTGAAATTCTTGGCGCTCATATGATTGGCAATGGCGTCACTGAATTAATACACTCAGTTACTGTAGCTAAGTCATTGGAATCTACGGAAAAGGAATTAATGAATTCAATTTTCCCACATCCAACACTCTCTGAAAGTATACATGAAGCTACACTTGCTGCATTTAATAGGGCGATACATATATGAAATTTATTTAGATGAGTTAGATGGAAGACTTGATTGCTAACGATATAGGAAACCAAGCACTTCAATTTCATTCAATAATATTAAGGATAAAACTATGAATATAGTTAGTTTAGTTGTAGAATGGCCTTATAAGAAAGATGAAACAAAACAAATTAAAAATTTATAAAGAAGGCAAGTTGATTAAGTGAAGCATGCTGTGTTTGATAAGGTGATAAAGACCAGTTGTTTAATAAATTCTTTGAAAATTGGGCAACTTTAATCACTAAAATGAAGAAAAATATTAGAAATATGAATGTCAAAGATAATTGAATGCTACAAAAAAGGAAAATTATAGAGAGCATCTTTTCATCTATAAGATCTCATAAGCACACTCAGATCTGTTAACTGGCCTTATATAGCTAAGGCTGTATAAAATGATTACATAATGATTCATTGCACTTAACTCAATGATAATTAAAGTATTTTCAAGATGTAACTCTTTTATCGCGATCTAGCTCTATAGGTGATATTATCTAAGCTGTTCCCAAAATAACTTATAGTATGCTGCACACCTCAAGCTGAGGACCCTCTTGTTGGAGCTCTCTCACCTCGATCATACCCCCTTCTCTGATAATAAAAGATTCATACACAAACCGTTGTTCAGGCTGTTGCTTGGGCTGTTGTTCAGGCTGTTGTGGCCCATCATCTCCTGAATTTTCTACAATATTGAATTTTGGAGTGAAAGATGTGACAACAACTTCATGGTCTCTAACAATAATAATAGCAATTAACCCATTATTAATATATATATTACCACTAGGAAATTTACGTATTATCTCATCAAAGCTCATAATGTTGTTATACACATTTATCTCGCGAATCTCGGTTGTATTATAATTTTTTATCCAGATTAGCAATACCAAATAACCATTTTATACAATTTATCGCTTTATATCGCACTATTATAAAAGAACACACTTTGAGAAGAGAAAAGCGATCAGAAACTACCTCTTTTATATCAAATGTATATACCTGTGGCAAAATTATCGAATCACCTATTTTTACTTTCGTGGTTAATATAATCATCACGTTCCGTAAGGCTTATACCATATTTAATACCAACCAAACTAAATGCTTTATAAATATAATTTCCAGTAGGATAAGCAATAATCATCCCTTTATCTCTATTAACGGAGTACCCATTTTCTCCATAAGATCCACCAAGAATATTAAAAAATGCTTTGCACCCAGTTCCTGTAAAGCTTCAATCATTTCATTTAATAAAAATACCCGCGTGACACAAAGAACCTATTATATGATCTTTATTATTGTGATATATCACAGATCCAACATTACATGATATTACAAATGGCTGAGGTGTAAAAGGCTGAAATGCAATAAGTGAAGAAAAAACATAATTTTTAAAAATCAATTAAATAATTAAATATACACAGCCATGTATTTTGATGGTAGCGCACCAGTTATTGGTCACTCCAAGTGAAGATTCGCGATTATTAAAATCCAATAAATTACTCATATGTTTAAGGCTGCAAAAGCTATATTACGAAGAAAGTAGTTCATGGAAAAAAGCTTCTAAACAATCAGACAAATATACAGTAATTTTTTATTATACTATAATCATCTAACATCCCCAATTTTAGCAGTATTCACTGTAGATATATAGAACAACTTTGAGCATTATTAGAAAACATAAGAATTGTTCAACGCAGCATTTCCTGATATTTGCTAAATCTTTTCATACGGTGCTCGTAGCTTTTCACCAAACTTAAATTAATAGCTATCCATACACTACCCAATTTTTGCCTTTAACTATCTATATTAACGATAAAATTACCTATTCAAAAAAACTATTCATCATCTTCGCTTGAACATAATCTTACCGCCGCAACCAGTGCCTCCCCACCTTTTAGAGATATAATTCTAACCCCGCAGGCACCACGACCTGTAAACCTAATCTCTGAACAAGATGTCCTTATTGTAGTTCCACAATCTGTAATGAGCATTATATCATCATCCCCCCATACAGGAAATGTTGCCAAAACATCACCCGCGTTAAATGAGACGTTTAATATACCCTGACCAGCTCTATCAGTTGTTCTATATTCATAGGCCGAAGTTCTTTTGCCAAACCCTCTTGAAGTTATAGAAAGTAGAAATTGCTCATTTTTTGCTAAATGCTTAATGTTTTCAATTTCCATCATAGAATCTTCAATTTCCACATCTTGACCTAAGGCCAAAGCAATCCTTTTTTCGACAGGAATTTTTAAATATTCATCTCTATTCTCATTAGAAACCTCAATCCCATTTAGTATAGAGAGTGAGACAACGCTATCGTTACTTCTAGCAAGCTTTATTGCCCTTACACCATCTGAAGTTCTGCTTTTAAATACCCTAACTGCACTAACTGGGAACCTAAGCGCCTTACCTTTTTTAGTAGCCAAGAATACATGATCACTCTCATCACAAAGCGCAGCACCAACAAGTGAATCATCCTCACTTAATCTAATTGCTATCTTTCCATTGGTCTGGATATTTTCAAAATCTGATAACTCGTTCCTCCTTATATTACCTTTAGATGTAACAAAAACTAAATTTTGAGCTGAGTTATCATATATTTGCATAACACTTGCTACCTTTTCGCCATTTGCAAGCGGTATTATATTAACCAGCGCTCTACCTTTGCTCTGCAATGATCCTTGAGGAATCTTATATACCTTTATGGAATATACCTTACCAATATCGGAGAAAAATAAAACTGTTGCATGTGTATTAGTAATTAATAATTCAGTTACAGCATCATCCTCATGCATTGATAATGCAGACCTGCCTTTTCCTCCTCTTTTCTGCGCCTTATACATGGAAATTGGGACTCTTTTGATGTAACCACTTGCCGTTAATTTAACAACAACATCCTCTTTCTTAATAAGATCTATATCATCAATATCAGTACTCACATCATCTACTATCTCTGTGAGCCGTGGTGTTGCAAACCTCTCCTTTATATCTAATAGTTCGCTTTCTATTATTTTACACAGCTCCTCTTCTGAGCTTAAGATATTGAGATAATATTTTATATTACCTACAAGTTCCTGGAGCTCAGAATCAATCTTACCCCTCTCAAGCGCCGTTAAGCGCTGCAGCCTCATTTCCAATATTGCTTTAACTTGGAACTCAGTAAATCTACATCTAGAATCTTCAACTTTGTTTTGTTCATCCTCTACAAGGGCAATAATTGCCTCAATCTCTGATGCGTACCATAGCTCATTTAAGAGCGCAGCCCGTGCCTCTTGCACATCACCTGCTAAACGTATCAATTCTACAACCCTATCTATATTTGCAAGAGCTAACGCTAGCCCTATTAAAAGGTGTGCTTTTTCTCTCGCCTTTTGAAGCAAAAATGTTGTGCGTCTTAGAACAACTTCTTTTCTAAACTCTATAAATGCAGCAATAAACTCAAGAAGATTCATTTGAACAGGAATCCCCTTGTTTATCGCCAGCATGTTAACGCCGAAATTAACCTGTAGCTGGGTGTTTTTATATAACTGATTTAAGATTAACTCTCCCTCAGCTCCCTTTTTTAAATCTATTACAACCCTTATACCAAGCTTATTAGTCTCATCCCTTATTTCAGAGACACCTTCAATAATCTTATCCTTAACTAAGGATTCTATACTCTTTACAAGCTCAGATTTATTAACTTGATACGGTAATTCTGTAATAACGATGCTTTTCTTACCGCCAATATCCTCAAAAGAAGCCTTTCCCCTAAGAGTAATACTACCCCTACCTGAGATTAAGGCCTTTATAGCTCTAGCCCTACCTAAGATCTCTGCACCAGTAGGAAAATCTGGGGCAAGCACATATTCTGTAAGTTGGTGAGCTGTTATTTCTGGATTCTTAAGATATGCAATGCATGCCTCCATCACTTCTCCAAGATTATGCGGCGGTATATTCGTTGCCATTCCAACTGCTATACCACTTGCGCCATTTACTAGTATATTTGGGAACCTTGCAGGCAAAACCGTGGGCTCTTTTTCAGAACCATCATAATTTGGCTGAAAATCTACAGTGTCATATTGGATATCTGAAACTAAAGTGTTCGCTATCTTCTCAAGCCTAACCTCTGTATAACGCATCTGAGCCGGTGAATCACCGTCTATAGAGCCAAAGTTACCCTGCCCTTCTACCAATGTATCACGAAGGGAAAATTTTTGTGCCATCCTCACCATTGAGGAATATACAGCAGAGTCTCCGTGAGGGTGATATTTCGCTAGCACCTCACCAACAATTTTCGCCGATTTACGATATGGTTTATCGTGGGTAATACCCATCTCATGCATTGCATACATAATCCTTCTGTGAACTGGCTTAAAGCCATCCCTACAATCTGGCAAGGCCCTACTTACTATCACACTCATTGAATATTCAAGATAAGAGGCCTGTATCTCTTTTTCTATTAAAATATCTACTATACTGCCTGAGCTTTTCACAACTTAAAATTAAAAATCTAGTACTCAATCTCACTCTTGGGCGGCATTCTAACCAAATTAATACCGAATAGCAAATATATTACTCTATAATAAGATCAAATGCCCGCCTTACTGATACTTGCTATTTATTTAGCAAGTTTTAAT
Organism: Candidatus Cyrtobacter comes; assembly: GCF_034470605.1. NCBI lineage: Bacteria > Pseudomonadati > Pseudomonadota > Alphaproteobacteria > Rickettsiales > Candidatus Midichloriaceae > Candidatus Cyrtobacter > Candidatus Cyrtobacter comes. Next base: position 3,045 of record NZ_JARGYT010000017.1, on the reverse strand, counting down.
TCTTAGAATCCCATTTTTATGATATAAGCGCCGGTTCATTTTATGAAAATTTTATTATGATTGAAATAAAAATTACATACTTAGGTAGCGCCGATACCCTTGTAATGGGTGGTGGTAATAATGGGGATGAAGCTGGAGGAAAAGCTAGTAGAAATAATGGATAATCCAAGAGGCAGCGGTAAATAAAAAGTTACGGTGCCTATTTAGGTTTTATTTTGTTAATACAACCTACTAGGCATCGCTTATATCAAATCTAGAAATCAAAATTTAGCATACCCCTATTAACCGCACAAAATATATTATGCTTATATTTAGATAGAGGACATATAGCGATAATAGCTCTAAAAACAAGGCATATAGGCTTTGATCAAATTTTTATAACACCGATTTAAAAATATATATCAGCCATCTCTTGCATAGAATGCATAACTAATATAGTAGTGTGAAATCAAAAAATACATATATGAAAACTTCAACACTCGTAGCCGTCTCCGGGCTCTCTGGTTCCGGCAAGACCCGTTTTGTGCAAAATTTATACTCTTTTTTTGATCCCCAACAAGTTACACTATTTAGCTCTGATAATTATTATAAAAATCAAGATCATATCCCAATCCAATTGAGAGATGGTGTGAATTATGATCATCCGAGCGCAATAGATGCCGATTTAATGGCGGAACATATTCAAAAACTTGCAGAAGGGGATGATATTTTAATGCCACTATATGATTTTGTGACTCATACAAGCATAAAGGGCATGGAAATAATGGTTCGAAGCGCTCCTGTAATAATAGTTGAAGGCCTCTTCCTTTTGGCAATAGAGAAGATAAGGGAAATGATGGATTTGAAAATCTTCATAGATGTCCCGCATGATGTGTGCCTTGTACGCAGAATGTATAGGGATATGAAGCAAAAAAAGAGAGACTTGGATACAATAATGGATATGCATATGAACAATGTATCAAATATGGCTCAAGATTTTATAATTCCTAGCAAAAGACACGCAGATATATTGTTTTCCAGAGGTGGAGATAATGAACATGCGCTTAACATGCTAAAATTGACTATCCAAAATATATTAAATAATCAATAGGTAAGACATTATGTGGTATTTAAATATTATAGAATACTTAAGATTCATCTTAGCAACAGGCGTGTTCTGTTCTATAGCATGGCTACTAAGCGAAAATAAAGGCAACATATCTATTAAGCTAATAATCAGAGGGATATTAGTCCAGATATTTCTAGCCTTACTGATGCTTAAAGTGGAGTTTATGGCAAATGCGTTAATAGCAGCAAATAACGGATTACAGGTCATTGTAAGATCCACTAATAAAGCAGTCTCGTTCTGCTTTGGCGGCCTTGCTAACCCACCAAAAGAGCTAGGTTTTATCTTTGCCTTGCAAGGGCTTCCCATGCTCATCACGGTTTCTGCCATTAGCGCACTTTTAATGCACTGGAGGATATTACCGTTTATAATCAATACTATATCTAAATTCTTCCGCTATACAATGAAGATAGGTGGCACTCTTGGAGTAGGTGTTTCTACTAATATATTTACTGGGTTAAGTGAAACGCCCCTCATAATGAAGCATTATCTAGATAAATTAACTAGAAGTGAACTATTATCTCTAATGATGTGTGGAGCTGCGGGTGTCTCTGGCACTGTTATGCTTGTATATTCTGAGATCATATCTCCACTTATAGAGGCACCGCTACATCATATCATATCATCTGCTGCAATAGGTGTTCCAACCTCGTTAATTATATCAAGAATGATAATACCAGAATCATCCTCACAATTAACAGAAGGTGGTGATATAAATACAAAATATAAATACCATAGTAATATAGATGCCCTCTATACTGGAATAATGGATGGAGCCAAGGTAATTGCGGTTGTGATACCTGTCTTGATGGGTTTTATAGCTGTAATTGATGTTGCTAATAGCATTTTAGGGAATGTTCAAATTGGAAATGAACCCCTCTCCCTACAAATGATATTAGGTTTTTTATGCGCACCACTTGCTTGGCTGGTCGGGATACCTTGGCAAGAAGCTACTACAGTAGGTTCTTTGATAGGTATTAAAACTATAATGAATGAGATTATAGGATTTCAGGAGCTAGTTAATGTTTCTGGCCAGTTATCACAAAAAAGCACATTGATTTCTATATACGCCATATGCGGTTTTGCAAATATCGCAAGTACTGGTACGCTAGTAGGCCTGTATGGCATTTTAATTCCTGAAAAAATTAAAGATGTCGCTAAGATGGCTCCAATTGCAATTATTGGTGGTATGATCTCTAACCTCATGACAGCTTCGGTGATTTCTATGATAATTTAGATATAGTGGCTGAATTGGCATAGGGTTGTAATATATTATCTATAACCTCAAATAGAATAGCTATAAATATTTTTATGCGCTGCTCAACTGGCTCAGTTATGTTTTAATGTCTGGGCCAGTTATTATAGCTAAATATAACTCAATATTTATGTATTATGACATATAGCAAAGCGTGCTAATTTAGGAATGCTCGAAGATTCATTGAGTGAAATTTGATAAAATTGCTTATTGTGTAATCATTTTATACTGATCTAGCTATAATTCTCTGTAAGAAGAATGATCAAACTAAATTCGCAATCTCGCAAAAATGCGATTAAGCATATATTGTTATAACTAAATAATTAGAGCTAGAATCAGTAAATATTTGGCTAACATATTCAACATAATTTTAGTGAATTCTAATTATATAGTTATTTAAATTAAATCAGCATGTTGGAAATAAGGCTAATAAGCTGTAATGCAAGAAGTATTATTAAGTGTCGCCTATATCATCTCAAATAAAATGACTATAAAAGCCGATGAAATCTCATCATCTTTGGAAAGCCTCCTAAAATTATCGAGCCAAGCAAATAAACGCAACTTTACCAATCAGGGCTTACAATACTAGGCACTGTTAACAAAGGTTTTGCCAAATAATGGAAAAGATGCAATATTATATTGGAGGCGATAAATATGGTATTTAGATGGATAAAAGGTTGTTTCC
>NZ_JARGYT010000016.1:0-20201 GCF_034470605.1 Candidatus Cyrtobacter comes | reverse complement strand
CGCTAAACTCAAAGAAAATCGACGCTTAGCATTACGATTTGAGAAATCCGATCTCTCTTTCCTTGCCTTTATAGCTTTAGCATCTATTAAATACAACCTTTGTTAACAGTGCCTAATTCTTTTCTTACCTCATCCATGATTAAAACAGTATCTGCTCTTCCAGACAATATATTTATAATATCATCCATACCAGAGAGATCTATTCTAGCAATAACAGCATCAACTCCTTGTTTTATCAAGAAATATCTACTGCCAGGATTTGTAGTTTTTATCAACTGAAATTCTCTTTCACTAAGCATAAATGCTTTTCTATAAACATCTGTAGCTTTAAGATTAGGAAGAAATATTTGCGTTGCTGTTTGCTGTATTAATGTATCACTTATTGCACTCTTACTAGCATCTTCTACACTCTGAGTTGCAAAAACCACAAAAGTATTCAATTTCCTCAATACTTTCAGCCAATCCTTTATTTTAGGTGCAAAAACGGGGTTATCTATAAGGGCCCAGGCTTCATCCAAAACTATCATACTTGGCGTACCATCCAAAGATAGACTAATTCTGTGAAAAATATAACTAAGTACAGGCCCAAGACTCACTTTATCCTTCAACAACTCACCCATTTCAAAACCAAAAATATTTGATTTGGCAAAATTTATAGAATCTTCCTCATTATCAAATAAATTGGCATGCGATCCATTGCCGTACCACATCTCAAGGCGGCTCGCTATACTTCCAGGCCCACCTATCCCTAAAAATGGAGCTACATTTGTTATCCTTCTATTCTTAGGATCTAATTTATAGTTACCCCTTACAGCGGCACTTAATGCTGAAATATCAGAAGCAGTTAAGGGCTCATTATTTGTTGTGACTAGTTGCTTAAGTAAATCCAATAAAAAAGTCCTATTCTCTCCAGTATCAGGTAAAGAAAATGGGTTAAAATTACACTTTTTACCAGGATCTATTATTGTATATTTTCCATCTAGCGCCCTTATGAAAATCTCAGCACCTCTATCCTTATCAAAAAAGAATAGTCTACTACTAAATTTTTGCGCTTGAGCACATAAAAAATTCATTAAAACAGTTTTACCAGCACCAGTTGGGCCAATTATAGTTGTATGGCCAACATCTCTTAAATGAAAATTAAAGTAGTAAGGTGTTCCAGAAGTTGTATCTAATACTGTTACAGCATCACCCCAATGATTTCCATATGCTTTACCTAATGGATAATTATGCAATGAATTAAATGAGGCAAGATTCACAGTATTCACCGTTGCCCTTCTTACTAAGAAATCAAAATTTCCAGGTAATTGCCCCCAGAATGCAGGCTCCATATTAACTGTCTCTCTTATACCTATACCACCAGTATTTGTAAGCTCAACTGCAGTCATAGAAAGTATATTTTCCAGCTCCTTTATGTTTTCTGCCACGCACATTACTGTCAAATGATGCGTACCAAACCCTATTTCGCCACTCATCGCCTTATCTAAGGCCTCACTTATTTCCATAATTTGAGAAATAGCCTTATCACCAGACTGTATCATTCTGCTTTGCTGCAATTGCATTTTTTGCATAGCAGATTGTCTTTTTATAAATTCGAAGGACTGCGTAAGGATAAATTCAAAAGGCATTCTCAGCATTGAATCTAACATCCCAGCCCAACTTTTAGGACCGTATTCTTTCATACTTACAATTCCTGCAAATTTACTTTTATTATCCCTACATTTTATCTCTATAGATTTCCTCCCAAAATACATTCTGTTAGCACTAATTAGCTTATCTATCGTAAGGTTAGATGAACATATATTGCCCGTACGCTCACCACAATTTACAATCCTGGAGAAAAACTCAATTAGTTCTGAACGCACAGAACTGTATTTATCACTATACGTAGATAGTAACCTTGCATCATAATCTCTTAGTGAATTCAGTATTCTACTCGACGCCTCCTCTATTTCTTCATAACTTTCTGTTAGATCCCTTTCCCATTCTTTATCATCATAACCTGTAAATATATCAAAAACCTTCTTTCTACGCATTATAGAAGAATTCCCCTTCCTTACTACAGATATATAAAGCTCATTTTCAAAAGTCTTTTTATTTATGTGTTTTTGCCTCCATTTTTCATCTAGATAACTAGCAAAACCATCCGGCATACTAGGATTAAAATAATCATCTTCATATGCCTGTCTTTTAGCTCTTATTATATGAAAATATAGACTTATGTTATCCACGGTTATCCCCTTAAATAACATGTTTCTAACCCTCTTTTTTATATCCAGATCCTCATCATCTGCTGTCTCAAAGGAAAAGCCTGATAATTTTATGACCTGTATAAATTGACCAGACTTAGTAACAACAGTACTATCATTTACATGAGACATATAGGGAATAAACCCAGACGCTTCATATTCAGCTTCTGCAACTTTTTGCTTACTTATTTTCTCAGCAAAGAACCCGAACATAACTCAATACATATCATATGAGTTAGCGCCGTGAAAAAATCTGTTCCTACTCCTTGAGCATTTTTCAGCTCTAACTTTAAACAATTCTATGAATAACGGCTCCTTCGTACAAAGGTAATATCCAAACATATGTATTGGTACCGCAGCAAAAAAGTACTTCAGCTGATTTGTTAATAAATAAGCAATTAGACAAAACAACATATTTATTACTGCAAATGAATAGCTTACCCCAAAAAGCATTGGGGGCCTTGTCAGCCCTAAAAATAATGGATCCGTTCTAACTGTCCCAGCCATAATTAACTACCAGTCTTATTTAAGACTTCTTTATTAGTATCTTGCGTAGTTCTTAACGCCGCCGCTGAAGCAGAAGCCAAGTTTGCCCCACTATTTAAAGATATCATCTCCCCTATAACATTTGCCCCACCACCACCAACAATACCATTTAATATTGTAATACCAAAGCTTGAAGCAATTCCTATACTCATTGTACTTTCAAGTCCTTTGTAAAACCCTGAATCTGTTTCTGACCATCCGCCTACTGCATCATCTTGCTCAACTATGGCAAGGGCAGTAACAGCCAGTTTTGCACCATTATCGTAATCTACGATAACCTCTGCTCCATTACCTATATGCCATCCCTTAAATTGACCCGCACCCCTTCCATCAGCATCAATTTTGATTCTTGGATTTACACCAGAGCTCTTTTCTGCAAAAACATTAAAAATCACTTTTGTACTTTGAATTTTAGATGTAGGGCTGTCCCATTCAATATTTGTACCACCATCTTTTCCCAATATATCAACAGATTTTAAATCTGTTGATTGCGGCATACCAAGTTTAGTCAGCATTGCACCACTCTGGTTATCAGAAAAAACATAATTACCTGAAAGTCGAAACCTAATCATTAAATTACCAGCACTATCTGATAAAAAAGCCGCCTTAACACCACCATTGGTAGCTTGCGTTACAAGCTGCGCAAGGCCTTGCGGTGTTGCAAATGTTTTTGCACCTATATCATCCTTATTTCCATGCGTTAATTTCTGCCCATCAATATAAATTTCTCCAGGAGGTGACTCAACACTAATCGGAAAGGCCTCATCAGAAAATTTTACACCTGTATTTGCAAAAACATCATTTGGAGCCTTTTCTATACTAGAAATTTTTCCATCCTGCCCCATTTCCATAACACCCGCCTGTATTATTGATTTTTTTGAGGAGCTTACCCCAATAAGAGAGGCTTCCGCAATATACTGATCAATTCCTACTTTTTTGCTAAGAACCCTTATTAGCCTTCTGCCACCCTCAGGGTCTATTACCGGTATAGTTTCGCTCATAACCCCACTATCACTTTCATTAATAGAGTATCTTTGGTCCGAAGAGCTATATGCTATCTTCATAAATCCTTGATCACTCTTATCAAGCGAAAGTAGCGAAAGAACATCGGAAGATGAAGAATTAGTAATTGATACAGATGTATTACGATCTGGTAAAATCTTTAAAAGATTTTTATTTTTTGAATTAGTGGATATACCAACGCCACTTAACAATTTTCCCAACCCCTCTACAGAGCTAAACCTAGTCCTTCCAGGAGGTGTAGCATTTATAGAAAAATTAGCAGCAACTCCTAAATCTGGAGCTAAATTAGCTATAGCAATACTTTGCTGAGAATCTGTTCCCAAGAAAAATTTCTTACTCGTACCATCATCTACCATACTTGCATTTAGAAGCGTACTGGCATTTATGCTCTTTATAATCTTATTCATCGCAGAAACATCAGTATCTGTAGTAGCATCAATTGCATCCGTGAGTGTAATCTCCGTACCGTTTACCTCTAATAATTTAGTACCAGCCGTCATACCCTTAAGTACATATGCCGAATTAGAAATTTTAAATCCAGAAAATATAAATTCATTATTTTTGATTATACGCCCAGTCTCTGTATCTTTTATTGAACTAACAAGTATAGATTTGCCATCTAATGTACTTGGATTACTAGTAAACACATCTGACCTTACTTGATACCCACACGTAGGTAGCGGCGCATCAGAAGAATCAAATCTAAAATTAGTATTAATTTGGGAAACTACCTCAGCAGGCGATAAAGAGTTCCTATCAATAACTATTTTTTTAAGATCGGTAAAGCTAGTACCACCTATCGGCTTACCATTATTATCTAGCTTAAACCCAAGTGGCATCTTACCCTGGTACCTCAATATACCATCTTGATCTAGATCAAAAGAAGCTGTGCGCCCAAATACAAAATTTGCACTATCTGTTTTATCAGTATCACTTGCAGCAAAGACGAAAAATGCCCTACTGTCATTTGGTATCATAATATCACCACCACGCCCCGTAGAAATAAGCTGTAGATCTATGGCGTCATCTCTAACGGCGCTCTTACCTTGTACACCACCATATGGACCTTGGCTAACAAGATTAAACGTACCTGCAATGCTACCCATAGCATTGGATTTAGCAACATTACTCGCAGCAGCAGACATCTCTGCAATACCACCACGTATACCACTTGATGCAATGCTAACGGACATGCAATAAGAACAAAAATAAACACATACATAGGAGCGTATCAAAAGATTTCATGCTCCGCAATAACCTAGAAACAACATCGTACATATAAAGAACATTCTTGATTTATAATTCAATAAACCAAATAATATATTGAAAAATATACCGCTAGTCTTATTAAGATATGTAACAATCCGGAATTTTTACATTCCTAGGAAACAGAACTATATAACTTGCCTTCTCATTCATTCTTGTTGCTATCTCCTCTGCCATCCTTCCACTACCAAAGAATATATCAATTCTTAATGGGTCTCTTATTGCCCCACCACTATCCTGCGCTATTAGAAGCTTTTCATAGCTTTTTGGTGACGAAAATCCAATCTTAGGAGTACAACTTTGTACCCATATTGGCATACCATACGGATATATGTTAGAATTTATTGCTACAGATCTGCCAGGAATTAACTCAGATCCATGGCCACCAACTACCGATTTCCCATTAGAAATTTTGAAAAATATATACGATGGATTTGCATGCAAAATCTGATCTGCAATCTTAGGATTACGATCTATCCACATCATCATTTCAAGAACGGAATTTAGATTTTTACCACCATATTTTTGAAACAGATGAGTTATATCTCTATGTGGAAAACCATTTTGCCCATCGTAAGATACACGAATTACTGCATTATTCCTTAATTTTATTGAAGCTGCACCCTGTAAGTGGGCCATAAATAATTTTGCCTTACTAGAAACCCAAGCTATCTCTAATCTACCCCCAGATAGCGATCCATTATCTATGGCCGCTCTAGATAACTTATTAGTACCACTTAGTTTATTTAAATTACCTGGAGCCCTATATACTGGAAATTTGTGTATATGCGTTCTTCTTGCGCTACCAAAAAGCTCAACTTCATAATATCCTGTAGCCCTTCCTATAAAACTACCATTTTCATTAGAAATGCGATACGGTATGAATTCTCTTTCAAAAAACAATCTAGACTCTCTATCCCTGTTCCTTCTTGTAATTTTCGAAGCCTCTAAGCATGCATGCTGCCATTTATGAGCCTCTTGACCTATTTCAGTCAATGAACTTATACTTTTTAGCCCATCTCTCCTCATTATACATTTACAAGCAGATAAAAAAGCATCAAGTGCTTTGGAATGTTGATCTTTAGACCAATTTGGTACGAGCTGAAAGCTAGTACGATGAAAACAAACCTTCCTGCCTTTTTTAGCAGAAGAAAGCGCATTCTGAGAAAAGAATAGCAATACCGTAAAAAGAGTTACTATATACTTTAACAACCTCAACCACCTTACGAAGAAGTACTAGATAATAGCCATATATCAGACTTGCCAAGTATTTTGGAAAATTTCCAAATATCAACCTTAGTCCTAGCAACAGATTCACTACCACTTATAATATTCCCCAAATCATCCTTGATGAATGATATTTGCTCACTACTAATACCCACTTCTATCATCACCTTCTCACCCTCAATATATGCATTCTTAATGGATACTTTAGATGATATAACCGCGGTAATCATTTTCTTTTTTGTTGCTAATCTTGATTCAATTTCCTTTTCAAAAGCAATATAAACATCTTTTGCAAGAAGCATATTTAAGGTTGCTTTATCACAATCAGCAAACGCTTTTAATATCATTAAAAACGCCTTATTTGCACTTTCTACAAATTTTTCAGCCGTAAACCCGCTTTCATATTTCCTAATCTTATCCATCACACCACGTATTTCCTGGGATAAGGAAGCTTCAAGCGCAGAGGCTATCTCTATATCTGCCTTGTGCCCCTCTTCAATATTTTTCTTAAATTGCTCCAAAAAACTATCGCCCCTTTTATTTTGATCTTGTTTTTTATTATGGAATCCAAGAGAGTCAAACAACTTTACAAATATAAATACCGCAATAACAAGCAAAATTATCAAATCCAACATTTATGGCAAACTTATAATCTCTAGACAATAGATTTGTATAACATAAAGTTTGTACAGTACAACTTAATTATGCTATTTAGCATAGTTATTAGATTTGTAATTTTGACATAATACAATGAATATTAGGAATGCTTATAGTAAAGTGCTTGGCATTGAGCTTAAAATGTCTGAACAATATGTAAAAGATCTGTCTTTTGAGAACCCTAGACATGTGTTACCTACTGAAATTATGTCTCAGCCAAAATTTAATGTATCATTAGATGTGAATGCAAATATACTTAACAGCTCTGCTAAGTTTGAAGTGGTAATTGGAGTTTCAATAACGGCCTTTATCGAAGATGTAACGCTTTTTATATCTGAGCTAAAATACGCTGGGATCGCATCTTTTAGCCTTTCAGGACTTGATGAACTGGAAAGAGATTTAATGATATTCGCTAGATGCCCCTCAATATTGTTTCCTTATATGCGTAGAATCGTTTCAGATATTACGAGAGATGGTGGGTATCCACCACTTTTACTTGCCCCCGTTGATTTTCTCGCGCTCTATATGCAAAAAAAAGAGATTGATGCAGAAGAGCAAGCACCACATAAATTGATGTAACCATTCATGGAACCAGAGCTTGTATTACAAATAGCGCATGAGGCATGTATCACTCTGTTTAAGATTTCCATGCCAATCTTGCTAGCCGTCCTCATATCCGGTGTAATTATTTCATTAATCCAGGCTGTTACTCAGGTACAAGAACCAACGCTAACTCTTGTACCAAAGCTCTTTGCACTTATTGGGAGCCTCTTGATATTTATGCCATATATGAGCGGTGTTTTTTCTACATTCTATGAGTATATTATATCATTTGTTATTACTAGATAGATATCTTAATGTATTATTGATTCAATATTAAGTTAAGTTGAATTAGGTAAACAAAAAACTGTAAATTTTATACAGATAGCTAAACAATCCTGTAAGATAAGTTAATTACTTTTAGCTGATGCAAATCTGTAGCTATTTTTTTGATGTACTTGCAAAAACGCATCACCTTTATTTGTCTTTCTTATAGGGGCCACATTAAGAATTGGTGCTATTTTCCTTATTATTTCCGAAACAACAGGTGCCGCCACCATACCACCAGTCCTAAACCCTTTATTTATGAAGTTCTTTTGTGGCGAATCTATCATTATCAATACCACATATTTTGGCTCATTTATAGGAAATACAGCCACAGTTGAGACTAAATTCTCATCCTTGCTATATTTTCCATCAATTATCTTTTCTGCAGTACCACTTTTAGCAGCAACATTATATCCCTCAACATCTGCTTTCTTTACACTCCCTTTTTCAACAGCAAGTCTCATTAATTTACGCATTATTAAAGATGTTTCTTTTTTTAGCACCTTAGAAGAACAATCACTTTCTCCAAAAATGATGCTAGGCTTACATAAAACACCACCATTAACAACAGCAGAAATTGCAGTAATTAGGTGCAGTGGACTCACAGCTATCCCATGCCCATAGCTAGTAGTAAGCGCCCTGGTATCACTCCATGTACCAATTATTGGAGAAGCCACATATGGAACATTACTTTCTATATTTGAAAGTAACCCAAGTTTTTGCAAATAACTATATTGCAGATTTTTACCCATACTTTGAGCTATTTTCGCCGTACCTATATTAGAAGAATACATCAGCACCTCTTCTACAGAAAGCGCACTCCCTTTACCTCTATAATCTCTTATTGTGAATTTTCCTATTTTTAGTGGCTTAGATGCATCTATTATATCAGTCTCACTTATACTTTTTGAATCTAAAGCAGATGCTATGGTTAATACTTTAAATGATGACCCCATTTCATACGCCCCATAAGTTGCCCAATTAACTAATTTATCTTTATCGGATTTTTTTATATTGCTTGGATTAAAATCTGGATAGCTAACTATAGAAAGTAATTCTCCTGTATTTACATCAATCACTATTCCAGCACCAGATTTTGCAGAATGCATTTTTATACCATTAATTAATGATTCCCTAACATAATGCTGAACTCTAGTATCTATTGTTAATTTAATACCACCCCCATCACTCATTAATAAATTATTATATTTTTTTTCTATTCCACTCATCCCAATTCCATCTTCACAAACATGCCCAATAACATGTGAAAAAAGATTACCATGTGGTAAAATCCTCTTATTTTCCTCTATAAAGTTAATTTCAGAGATTCCAGCTGTTTCAATTCTCTTTTTTTCATCTGGAGATAATTTTTTAAAAAGCCAGATAAATTCTCTATTTAAATCAAGTTTTTTATTAATATCTACATAGCCTAACTTTAACATTCTTTGTTTAAAGCTATGAAGATTCTTTATTTTCCTAGGATTAATATAGGCAGAAAATGTCTGAAGGTTAGAGGCAAGAACAACACCATTTCTATCAAAAATAGGCGCCCTTCTATTAATTAGATCTACTTGCTTTTTTTTTAGTACATCAAGAGTGGTAAATGACAGCAGCTTTATCATCAAGCAAATAAAAATGATTATAAATGATGACAGCATAATATGTATCCTGCTGCTAAAAATGCTATTAAGATTATACATATTATTGATTGAGTACATCTATCTGATCTACAGTAGGATATACTAAATTCAGGTATTTTTTTGATAATACCTCTATTCGCCCCGGCTTAGAAAGGTAAGAAAGTTCCGCATTAAGTGATATAAGCTTGTTTTTTTCCTTCTCTATTGTAGAGTTAATATTACTTAGAGTATCATTTAAATCTTTAACAGCATTCTTCGTAAAGATCAATAAATTAACTAGAAGGGCAATTTTTATAAAAGCAAGTATACCTCTCATTATTTAGCACCTTTTTAATATTCTCATCTTCGCAGAACGAGCCCTTGGGTTTATAGTGACCTCTCTATCTGAAGGAATAATAGGTTTATGAGTTATAATTTTAAAATCATGCAATTCTTCATCCCTTCCATATTTATTCTTCTTTTGCCTAGGTAAACAAAGTGTTTTAAAAAAATCCTTTACAATTTTATCCTCTATTGAATGAAAAGTGACTAATATTATAACAGCCCCTTTCTTTAGTAATTTAATGGATTTCTCTAATGCTATTTTTAACGAGCTCATCTCTGCATTCACCTCCATTCTAATAGCTTGGAAAATTTTTGTTGCTTGATGTATTTTACCCCTAAAAGGTAATACACTTGATATTATTTCCACAAGCTCAAGCGTGCTTTCTATTTGCTTTATTTTTCTTGCGAAACATATGGCTTTAGCTATTTTTCTTGAATTCCTCTCATCACCATAATAAAATATTATATCCGCAAGCTCTTTTTCTTCATATAAATTTACAACTTTACTTGCGTCTAATGGTAAATATTGATCCATCCTCATATCTAATGGACCATCCTTCATAAATGAAAAACCACGATCACTAATATCTAGCTGCATAGATGAAACACCTAGATCAAACACTATTCCATCAAACGAGCCCTCAGGAAAAACATCTACTTTAGAAAAATTTAATGTTCTAAAATTAAAATTATCACCATAACAATTCTTCAGGTTATCAGCATACGGCCCCACATTGTGATCCGCATCTATTGCAGTTACATAACAATCCGCAGCACGTAAAATTCTCTTGCTATACCCACCGGCACCAAATGTACAATCCAAATAACTCCCACCACTCTTGATGCAAAGATTTGAGATAACTTCATCTATTAAAACTGGTACATGCATTATGATATTACTTTTAAAAGTCCACGCACCCTTTTATATTCTTGGGCAAATTTATCTACGTTCCAAATTTCAAATATTTCCCCCTTCCCCACGAAAGAAACGTTGTTTGATATTTGTGCAAAATCTAGTAAAAATTCCGGTATTGCTATTCTTCCCTTTTTATCAAGCTGTACAGGGTAACAGGTAGATAACACCGCTGTCGCAATTTCATCTCTTTCTCTAGAAAACATTTCCATACCCTCAATGTGAACGCTAATATTGTTTATCCTACTGGGAGTACACACCTCTATACATTCATTCAAAATTGACGGATAGGCATAAAGCAGCCCATCAACGCTCAATTTTGCAATTACATCCCTAAAATTTGGTGGGATTGATGCACGTTTAGCAGAATCAAGTTTACTCTCGTAAGTCGATATAAAAATCCCTAAATTCTGCATACCAGTTGGCTCATACATGCTCGATCCACTAGTTTATTCTTTTACTCAGTAGAACATGTGCGATTTTAATATAGAAAATTAAAAATAGATAGTATCTTTGGGAAAAAATGGGAAAAAATGGGAAACGCACAGAATGATATAGCATAACTATAGAACTGCTACCAACCTACACAGAAAGCCTCTTAAACTACAAATAATCTCACGCATAATTTATGCGCGAGATTATTAAAGATCTTGAAAATCTAAATACTGACTGTATCTTTATAACGACTTGATAAAGTACCACCCATCTCTTTTTTATATTTTAGCCTATATTGCTATATATCCAAGCATTGAGGACATTTTAGTGCTCATTATCCGTCAGGGGATCGTTAGATAAAACATTGCACATAAGCTCTTTAGAGCCTTCATCGTATGAAAATGAATCAAAAAATTTCTGCGCATTTTTTGTGGCCTCTTGCTTCCCACATACACCTTCAAGCAAAGCGGATATTACATAATATGTTTGCAGATTCACACCATCTACACTATCTAGGGCCGCAGAATCATCGAAGCTAAAGCCACACTCTTTTTGATAATGTAGTAAAAATGCTTTAAGTACCCCAAAATCATTATATTTCACCATTGACCCCAATACAGTATCAAGTACCTTCCCAGAATACAGCATTTGAGATAAATCATTATCATCTTCTAAAGCCGCATTATTAATTAATTCTTTAATAAACTTAATTATAGATTTAACTTGAAACTCTTTAACTTTTTCGCTTTTTGAACATAGTTCAATCCTCAATGCTTTAGAGAATGTTGTTGATTCTATATCAAGATACCCATAACCAATGGCTTTAAGAGCCATCTTTATGCAAAGTACCGCATTCGAATTCGATGCCTCTGTAACCAATATACCTGTTATACCCTTTACGTTCAAAAGAGTGTTCAATTTTTCGCTATTAATACCCAGCCCTATAAAATGCTCAAAAATAATATTCTCTCTATTATTTTCATTATCTTTTATATCAATTAATTTTTGTGTATATAGACCAAAACCACCATTTCTGTATAAGTAGGACCAATCAAAATAATAACCATTTGGATCAAATTTTCTTCCTACCGCTACATCTGAATGACCAACTATACTTTGCTTATTAATGCCACACTTCTCTTCTAATATCTGTAATAATACCAAAAGACTGCTCATTTGCCATTCTGTATATTGTTCATACCCGGTATTCACAATCTCTATGCCAATTGAATGACAGTTGACACTCAGTAAGTCATGTTGGCTGCTATCGCGCCACTGGCTATGGCCTGCGTGCCATGCCCTTTCCTCAACAGGCACTACAGCATATACAGCTCCAGATTTATCTATTGCAAAATGCGCACTTACACCATATTTATCAAAAGCTTGCTTGGTTTCTTGTATTGTTGAAAATGCGGTATGATGCAAAACAATCATGGCTCTTTCTCCATACCAATCTATATTACTTCTAGAATCAAAATTTTGAGACTCCAAAAATTGCATACCCCCCAATCTTTTTGATATTTCCGTATAAATCTCTTCGTATTTTACATTACGCATAGAAAAACCAAATAGCTATAAGAAGCAATGGATAATAACATATCTTTGCTCACTACAATAGAATAAAACTTCTTTAATTCGGTGAATACAAGCACATATATAAGGACAGATATAATCTATTTCTAGTTATAGATCAGCATCCTATGACAAAACCTCAAAATTCAAAATAACCAGATTCATAGTATATTATTCACTTAAACTGTTAATTTCGTAGCATTGTTTATAAACCACGTTTGAAAGGGCGCTTATTATACAATATAACGTAAAAGTAGATTAATCAATCTTTCGACTCATTGAATGCAAACTGTATAAACATATATGTCAATGATAAGCATCGTTAATCTTTATACATATAATATCAATTCTATAACCTAATAAGTAAAATTTCATTGCAATATCTTTTAACTTCTTGACCAATTGGCTTCTTTTATGCTTCTCCTCTTCTGTGGCATCTGTTACAATAGATCATCATGCAGCTTATGAGAAACAATATAAGAGCCCATTTTGGAATTTTCTGTCTGTAACCGCTCAGCGTGCAGCAATTTGCCTTAATTTCAAACGAGAATTCTTTAAAAATAGCCCAGAATCCAAGTATTGCCGCCAGGATTTATTTACTTCTTGATAAATTATACGATGCGCAACAAGAACAACTTGCAACTCATATTAATACCAATCTTAACACAGCATCATTATTTTTCCTTAAAGATGAGTACGGTCTCTCTTTTTACCATTATATAGGCGCATACATACTCTCTAACCTAATGATAGAGGGTAGAATAAATATGGAGAGAGATATATTTCATGAGGATTTAAAAAAAACAGCGTTCAAAAATTTACAAATGCAATACTACACACAAACTATTTTAACAATTCGCAACATATAGCCCTAATTAATAAAACAGATCATATAACAGAT
Source organism: Candidatus Cyrtobacter comes (assembly GCF_034470605.1). Lineage (NCBI taxonomy): Bacteria > Pseudomonadati > Pseudomonadota > Alphaproteobacteria > Rickettsiales > Candidatus Midichloriaceae > Candidatus Cyrtobacter > Candidatus Cyrtobacter comes. The sequence continues at coordinate 6,581 of NZ_JARGYT010000016.1, read as the reverse complement.
ACAATAATAGAATCCTTAAACAATGGTCACGAATTAAACCTTAGACTTAATACATTATCGTTGTCAGTTATGCTAAAAACTATATGCGGACCTTTAAGCCCACTTATATCATCCATACCTACACTAATTTTTAGTAATTATGCAGCGAAGAAATTGAATAATAGTACAGCGCTCGGGGAAATACCTGATTTGAGGTGGCAGATAAATCCTTTCAGTCACTTACCATCAGTATTACAATATCTTTCATTTTTAGAGACTTGTGATACATTGTATACATCATCAATATTCAGAGAATTAGATTCTATCTTAACAGAGCTTCACAATGCCCCATATACAAAAAACCAAATTCAATTTGAAGCAAATAATGGGTCCGATACTTTATACATTAAAGAACTCTACATAGGCTTTAATAATAAGGCACCATTAATAAATTTGCACGACCTTACGTTTGAAAAAAACAAGATATACGCTATATCCGGCCCTTCTGGCTGCGGAAAAAGCATGCTAACATCAGCGCTAATGGGCTGCGGTATTCCTGTTCATGATCTACAGATTAATGGGCACGTTATAACAAGTGAAGATCATTATAAGGCCTTTATGCCACAGCTTACATATATAACACCATTTTGCACTCTACGCGAAGCAATAATCGGCCCTGGGCCACATTCCGAATCCGATCACCACTTATTAAAGCAAATATTAGATACACTTGATGATAACAAAAGCAACAGTTCTGAATGTCTCTCAAAAAGACTTGATGAATTTCATAACGAATGGGCTTCAAATTTAAGTGGCGGGCAAAAAAAGAAAATAGATCTCATTCACATATATTATCATACATTAAAATTTTATGAATTAGAGAATAATAAAAATAAGTTTGGTTTAATCATCATGGATGAGCCATTCACTGGCCTTGATAGCAACTCACTACAAATAGCCCTATACCTAGTGCATGACTTATCTAAAAGTGTGACGTCACAATTATTATGACAGATCATTCATGTAACTCTACTCAGCATGTATATCATAAGGCAACAGGCCAATCTTTTTATAATGAAGTAATAATGCTTAATAATGCAGATAACACCGGGAACTCAAATCATGAATATGCACAAAAATTAAGCTGCCAAGATGAGCTACACCAGCCCATAGCAGAATGCTCTCTTCTAGAAGAAACTACAGCATAATTTTTATGTATTCTTCACCATTATTAGGATGAGATAACCATTTATTGTGCCTTTTAAAACCTATCTTTGAAAGGTACATCCATTATTTTTTACTATTCAAAAGATTAACTTTTTTAGTAGTGACCTCTAAAAATCCCCCTACCATTTCAATTGAAAGATTAGAGCCATTTTGTATTTTATTGATATCTTTCAGCGCAACATTTTCCATTTTTACTATAGAAAAACCCATTTGCATTATTCTTTCTTTATTAAAGGCAGCTAACCTTAGATTTAAATTTTCTAGCTTTGAAAGGTTTATCTTAAATTGCTCCAAATAAGAATCTGATAAAAGTTTTTTTGTTTTTTCTAATCTTACATACAGAGAGGTAAGATTAATTCTTTGAAACTCTTTTTTTACACTACGTAATATAAGTTCTGTCTTTAGTATATGGTCAATCTTGTAACCAATTAACTTAGATCCATAAATATCAACTTTTCTAGATATATTTTGGTAAAAACTTTGATGAAATTTAGAAGATGCCATAAGCATCTTATTTATTTCAATTCTATATCTAAGAATTTTGGATTCTATATAAGAAGATAATTTGAATGAATTAGACTGTATACGCTTTTTCACCTCATATTGATTAGGGATCAATAACTCTATTGCAGCACTTGGTGTTGGCGCTCTAAGATCCGCAGCAAAATCCGCAATAGTGAAATCAGTTTCATGTCCTATAGCTGAAACTATAGGTATATTAGAATTAGATATTACCCTTGCTAAATTTTCATCATTAAAACACATTAAATCTTCAATTGATCCACCACCTCTAGCAATAATAATGATATCTAATGCGTTTATATGATTATTTAGATGCAATATAGCTTCTGATATTTGGCTTGCAGCACCTTCACCTTGTACTTTAACATCATATATAAGCACGTGCATCGGAAATCTATCCCTTATTCTATGCAGCATATCTTCAATGACAGCCCCTCTTTCCGATGTAATAATAGCGATTTTATTTGGCATTTTTGGCAATGGCTTCTTAATATCAAAAATACCTTCCTCTTTTAATTTTTGTTTCCTTTTTTCTATTAATTCTAAAATCGCACCTTTGCCAGAAAGCGTAATAGATTGGACATTAAGCTGATAAGTGGAACGCTGCTGGTATATTGAAATGGAACCAATACAAATTATTTCCATTCCATCTTCAAGATCAAAGGGAAGCGAGATACCTCGCCAACAAACAGCGTTTAATAATGATTTATCATCTTTCAGGTTAAAATATCTATGACCAACACCGCTTTCCTTCATACCAGATATCTCACCCCTGATAGATACAGAGTGAAACTGAGATTGAATGACACCCTTCAATCTCTCAGATACCTGCGACACACTCAAAATTGCTTCCAAATTAACTAGCTTAAGAAGATTCAAGCTTTTTTGTAGCACTAGAAGTACCACTTTGTGAAGAAATTCTTGCTTTTCTTGGATCGTATGGCTCTTGCGTTGGCACGAATGTTTGTTTCAATAGTCTAGATTTAAAGAACTTGTTAGCGTAATACTTAATCTTCTTACATCTAATAGGAGGGCTAGATTCTATAAGTATTATCTGATCATCTCTTGATAAATTTATAACCTCTTGCGGAAGTAACAACGCTCTTTGAGCTTTAGAAACGTTCATTGATTTAGATGAAGGATTCAAATCTAGGAATTTTGATTTACTTGCAGATACCGCATCAACAGTCTTATTACCACATAATTGCGAAATAAGATTGGCAGTTTCAAAGTTATTTGCTGCAAAGGTAATTCTATATGTGGAATTAGATAAAAATGAATTCATTCCATGCTCTTCATATATACCTTTTAGCTGCTGTGTATCTTGTACTATAAGGAATAGTCTTACATGATAACCTCTAAAATAAGCAATACCACTCATGAATTGCTCCATTTTACCAAGAGTAGGGAATTCATCTAACATAAACATCACGCCATATGGCTCATCTTTTTCTGGCATTTTGCGTGATAAGAATTCAGTAGCCTGTTGATAAAAAACCTGCATTAAAGGTTGAAGTCTTTGTAAGTTATCTGGCGTCAATCCTACATATACTGTAGTCCTCTTCTTTTTAAACTCCGTTATGTTAAAATCACTTTTAGCAGTGGCAGCATCAATAAGCGGGTTCGCCCATAACTCAAGGCTTGAGTTCATAGTTGATATAACACCAGACCTTTCTTTATCAGCCTTTTGAAGAAAGGCAGCTATATTCATATACGCAACTGGGTGTATATCCTGCCCCATAGTATCTAACACTACAGCTAAATTATATACAACATCATCGCTTCTCATTACCCTTACAACCTCACCAAATGAGGCATTTTTATTTGGATCCGCAATTAAGTACAGAAGCACCCCAACAAATAAAGATCTTGCCTCATTGTTCCAGAATTCCTTCTCTGGCATTATCAAATTTCCTATCTTTTGAACATCATCCACCATTTGCCCAGGTTTATCACTAACCCAATCTATTGGATTATAGCAATGCGTAACACCATCTGGATCTGCCGGGCTCCAAACATATACCTCTTGTCCCGATTTTTGCCTCCATCCACTAGTCAATTCATAATTTTCAAGCTTAATATCATGAATAAAAACAGAATGCTCCCAATAAAGTAGGTTCGGAATTACAAAACCAACACCTTTACCAGAACCAGTTGGCGCAAAGAGCAATGCATGTTGAAACCCTGAGGCAACAAGAAACCCAGCCCTATCTTCACCAATAAGCATGCCGTCTTTTCCTCTTAATTTGGCTTTTTTGATATCTTGCTCAGTAGCCCAAGCGGCATCACCATGTATAGATTCATCCTTTTTAAAAGGCCTTAATTCGTATAAAGCATCTCTTTTTACAAAGAGAATAAGTATATAAACAAAAAACGGTACAAACGTTGAAAGCAATAACTTTACAACAAGATGATCGTAATCTGAAATTGATATCCTATCAAAATAATAAATAACCCAGCGCCAAGTTGATATAAGATAATCTATTGGCCCAAGGGATTTTATATATACTAAAGAAAATGTATGATCGGCCCCAAGAACAACAAAGCTCAATATTATACCCATAATATGAGCAATTAAGGGTAGGCCTATGCAAAATGCAATAATTGCAACTACTAAGTTCTTCACGAACATGATCGCGTTCTCCATGTTTCTAAAAATGTGAAAATCATAGATTCACTTAAGATGCTACATGAATTACTACGTAAATCAAACCTAAAACAAAATTAAGTATGTATATTAGAACAAACTGCTATTTGTTCTAGCATTGGATATTATTATAAAGCTAATAATGCTTCTGAAACAGAATATTATTCTTATTAACAATACAATGGAGGTGTGTATCTAGCCTTAACTCCCAAGATAAACTTTAAGGTGCGGTATTTATATAAAGATGGTTATTGATACCTTTATAGCTAAAGTGTCATAAAAATGGCCCATGACTAATTTTGAAAATATGTTAGTTATCATTGGGTTAAGTTTAACAAAATTATTTTTTATGTAATCATTCTATACCGCCTTAGCTTTATATAAATATCTCTGACCATCATATAGCAAAGTAAAACATTAGTAATTGAGGTATGTGTTGTTGTATGTTACAGTGCTGATATTCGGTTTGATAAGTATAAGATAGATTATAAAATGAAAGCAAACGACATACGCGTCAATCATGTTTTGCATCACCAAAATGGTTTATGGATCGTGCTCAAGACAATGCACACCCAGCCAGGTAAGGGCGGAGCATATATGCAAGTTGAGATGAAGAACATAAAGGATGGGACAAAACTCAATGTAAGGTTTAGAAGCTCTGAAACAGTAGAAAAAGCCCACATAGAACATATGGAGCTTCCATATTTATATACGGATGATCAAAATATATATGTAATGGATCTGCAGAGCTATGAGCAGTTATCTATACCAAAAACATTACTTACTGAAGAGGCATTGAAGTTTCTTGGAGATGGAATTAAGCTCTCTGTACAAATTTACGAAGGCGTGCCTGTTACTGCTTTTCTGCCAGAAAAGCTTGAAGTGGAGGTGGATGAATGTGAGCCTACTGTAAAAGGACAAACTGCATCCTCTTCTTATAAACCGGCTATTTTGAAAAATGGTGTAAAAATTCTTGTTCCTCAATTCATAAAAAAGGGAGAGAAAATTATAATCAGGACAGAAAATATGGAGTATGTTGAGAAGGTGCAGTAGTTATGCCAATGACATCTGTAGAACTATTTGATTCAATAAAGACTAAGTTACCTGACGCGGACATTAATATTATTGATACAGTTGGCGATCAGGACCATTATAAAGTCTCCATTAGCTCGAGTTATTTTAATGGCCTTTCTATGCTGCAGCAGCATAGGTTAGTTTATGAAGCATTGGGTGAGAAGCTGAAGTTTTTACACGCACTATCGCTAGAAACTTTTATTAAGTAGGTAAGTTATGAGTATAATTGAATTTATAAAATCAGAAGTAGAGGGAAATGACGTCGTTTTATTCATGAAAGGCACATCTTTAATGCCGCTATGTGGTTTTTCAGGAGTTGTTGTTCAGATACTAAAATTGCTATCTGTAGAATTTAAGGACATAAATGTGCTTGATAACCAAGAGCTTAGATCAGCACTAAAAGAGTTTAGTAATTGGCCAACAATACCACAATTATACATAAAAGGTGAATTTATCGGCGGATGCGATATAGTAAAGGGTATGTATACTAATAAGGAACTACATAAGCTTCTTGAAAATAAGGGGGTAAAATTTTCTAATACATAAGGTTCTATCAAAAGGTAAGTATGAGCTATTAACCAAATAGTAGCAGATTAGAGCGTTTGTTTATAAGCATTGGAGAGGGTCTTTTTTCTATTGAATTAGACCCTACAGAATATGTATAATGTAAGCAAAAGAGTAAGTACGCACACTGCTTTGGAATATTTAACAAAGAATCAGATTGGATTTGATAAACAGAATTCAATAAACAGAGTTTACTTAAAGCCAGATAGCAAAACATATCCATTTTATTTGAGGTAGATGGCACATAACAATACTATTACAGCCTATTAGCCTTATTATGCCAATTTAATTAAATAACTATACCTATATTACAGCCTATGCCTAATTCGGCTTAAGCCACAGCATCCTTAGCCAGTATAAGAAGCATTTGAGGGGTGTTTATGGAAATTTTTATATAAAACTTCTTTATGCTACTCTAAAAATTAACAATACTTAAGGTTGGATAATTAATAGATTATGCAATCATGCGTCAAGAAGAGCTTAGTACGGTACCTAAACAACTAGCTGAACATCCAGTTGACCAACGAATTGCCTCGATGGAGGATAAGTTAAACAAAATATTAGGAGA